>JAADYV010000278.1 GCA_010092855.1 Chloroflexota bacterium
GCAGGGGTTGCATCCCGATGATCGGGAGGAGGTCGCGACCGCCTGGTACCAGATGGTCCAGTCACATGGCCGTTGGGGGATGGAATACCGGTTCCAAACCCCAGACGGCAAAACCACCTGGGTCTATGGCCTGGCCACACCGCTCCACAATGGCTCCGGTGAAACGACCGGCTATATCGGCGTGAACCTGGACATCACGGCGCGCAAGCAGGCCAGCGAAGCGCTGCGCCAGAGTGAAGCCCGTCTGAAGCGCGCCGAAAGCGTGGCGCATCTGGGCTATTACGAGATCGACGTCGTCGCTGGCACCGCCACCTGGTCGGACGAAACCTTCCGCATCTTCGCGCTTTCGCCAGCAAACGGCCCGCCCACCATCGAAACTTATATCGATCTGATTCACCCTGAAGACCGGCGGCCCGTCTATGACCTGTTCGGCGCGTGTATCGAAAGCGGTGACTCCTTTGATCTGGTGTACCGGATTGTGCGGCCCAATGGCGAGATGCGCTATGTGTACAGCATCGGAGAAATGGGCGGCCCCGCCGATCAGCCGCGCATGTTTGGCACGATCCAGGACATCACGCCCCAGAAACAGGCGGAAGAAGCGCTGCGCGAAAGCGAGGAACGTTATCGAGCACTGGTCGAAACCTCGCCCACCGCCATCTCGGTGATGCGGCACGGGCGCTACATCTTCACCAACCCGGCAGGAGCGAGGATGCTGGGCTATGCCAGCCCGGAGGAAGTGGCGGGCCAGACGGTGCGCGACTCGATTGCCCCCGCCTACCACGATATCGTGACTGCCCGCACTTTCCGGCTGGCGACCGGCCAGCCCAATCCGCCGGTGGAAATCGGGCTGCTGCGCCCCGATGGCTCAATCGTGATGATAGAATCCACGTCAGTTCCCATTATTTACCAGGGTGACCCTGCCATCTTGCTCATCGGCCAGGACATCACCGCACGCAAAGAGGCGGAAGCGGCCCTGCGCGCCGGCGAAGCCCGGCAACGCCAGGTGGTCGAACATATGCCGGTGATGTTGAACGCGTTTGACGCCGACGAAAACATCATCTTTTGGAATCGCGAATGTGAGCGCGTGACGGGATACAAGGCCGAAGAGGTGTTAGGTCACCCGCTGGCGCTGGAACAACTCTACCCCGACGAACAATACCGGGAACAAATGCTGGCGCGAGCGGCGGAGCTGGGCTTAAACTTCCGCGACCAGGAATATACCCTGACGTGCAAGAACGGCATCCAGAAAACGATCAGTTGGTCCAACATTTCGGGCCGGGTGCCGATTCCAGGCTGGCACTCGTGGGCGGTAGGTGTGGACGTCACCGCGCGCACGCTGGTGCAGGAAACGCTGGAAAACAGCGAAGCCCGGCTGCGCAGCATCTTTCGGGCCGCCCCGATTGGCATTGGGCTGGTCTCCGACCGGGTGATATTGCAGGCCAACGACTGCCTGTGCGCAATGACCAACTATTCGCGCGACGAACTCATCGGCCAGAACGCGCGAATGCTCTATCTTTCGGACGAAGACTATGAATATGTGGGCCGCGAAAAATACGCGCAGATTCAGGAGCACAATACCGGCACGGTAGAAACCCGCTGGCAGCGCAAGGACGGCGAAATCATTGAGGTATTGCTCAGTTCCACGCCGCTCGATCCGGACAATCTGTTGGCGGGCGTAACGTTCACCGCCCTGGATATCACCGAGCGCAAGAAAGTTGAACAGGCATTACAGGCGAGTGAGGCGCGTTACAAAGCCTATATCGAGAATGCGCCAGATGGCATCTTCGTCACCGATACGAGTGGCCGATATGTTGATGTGAATCCCGCTGCCTGCCATATGACCGGGTATTCTCGCGAAGAATTGCTCCACATGTCGATTCCTGAGTTAGTTTCGCCCGAAGCTCCCCCAGAAACATTGGCGATTTTTGATGAGTTAGAGGCTACGGGACACGTTCAAGCCGAAGTGCTTCTCCGCAAGCCGGATGGCACCGATCGTCACACCTCGCTTGCCGCTGTTGCGCTTTCAGATGAGCGTTATATGGCATTTTGTAAAGATGTTACCGCCCTCAAACAGACCGAGAGCAAACTGCATGAAAGCGAAAAACGCTATCGCCTGTTGTACCAATTCGCCGGGATCGGAGTGGGCTATTATACGGTGGATGGAACAGTCATTGCCTTTAACGAAATTGCCTTGCAACACCTGGCAAAGGATGAAGCAGCGGTTGTTGGCAAACATATACTTGAACTGTTCCCCGAAGAGCAGGCGACACTGTACTTAACGCGCATCCGTTCCTGTGTGGAACATGATCACTCGCTTGAGTTTGAGGATGAGGTTGATTTACCTTCAGGCACAAAATGGTTCCTGAGTGTTTATTCGTGTGTAAAAGATGCTGGTGACCAGGTGTTGGGTGTTCAGATCATGTCGGTGGATATCACCGCGCTCAAACAGGCAGAAGAATCCTTGCGCAGAAGCGAAGCGCGCTACCGCAGCCTGTTCGATAACGCCCTGGAAGCGATCTTGTTGACGGATGACGCAGGGCACTATGTCGACGCTAACCCGGCGGCGTGCGATCTGCTGGGCTATACGCGCGATGAAATACTCGCGCTGTCGGTCTGGGACATCACCCCGCCACATAACCGTGAGCAGGGCCAACAAGCATGGGACGCCTATATCGCTGCGGGCAAGATGGCGGGTGAATATGCCGTCACTTGCAAAGATGGCACGACCCGCCAGACCGAGTTCCGCGCGGCGGCCAGCGTGCTGCCCGGCCTGCACCTGTCTGCCTTGCGCGACATCACCGAGCGCAAGCGGTCCGAGAATCTGCTGCAAGCCCGGGTACGCCTGAGCGAGTTTGCGCTCACGCATTCGCTGCAGGAACTGATCCGGAGACTGTTGGACGAAGCAGAGCAGCTCACCGGCAGCGCGATCGGCTTCTTCCACCTGGTGGAACCCGATCAAAAAACGCTGCAGTTGCAGGTGTGGTCGACCAACACGCTCGAAAACATGTGTAGCGCCGAAGGCGAAGGGCTACATTACCCGATTGACGAGGCCGGCGTCTGGGTGGACTGCATTCACCAGCGTCGCCCCGTGATCCACAACAACTATGCGACACTCCCCCACCGGAAGGGAATGCCCGACGGTCATGCCCCGGTGGTCCGCGAACTGACCGTGCCCGTGCTGCAAGATGACCTGATTGTGGCCGTGCTGGGGGTTGGTAACAAACCTGGCCTGTATGATGCAGCGGACGTGAACATCGTGAGCCAACTGACCAACATCGCCTGGGACGTTATCCTGCGCAAACGGGCGGAAGAAGCGCTGCGCGAAAGCCAGGAACGCTTCCGCCTCTCGTTTGAGTATTCGCAGCTGGGTATGGCACTGGTGTCGCTTGATGGGCAGTTCATCGACGTCAACCAGCGTGCGTGCGACATTCTCGGCTATACGCGGGAGGAATTGTTAGCCACTGAATTTTTATCCATTACTCACCCGGGCGACCGCGCACGCAGCCAGGCGCACTATGGCCGGATGCTGGCCGGGGAATATGAAGGATATACCATCGAAAAACGCTATCTCCACCGGGATGGCCACGTTGTCTGGGCCACACTCTCTATTGCACTGATCCGGGAGACGAGTAGCGAACCGGCCTATGCCACCGCGCAACTAGCCGACATCACCGAGCGCCAACGGGCTGAAGCCGCCGAACGCGAGCAGCGCGCTTTTGCGACGGCGCTGGCCGAAACCGCCGAGATCATCAACAGCAC
>JAADYV010000279.1 GCA_010092855.1 Chloroflexota bacterium
ACGACTTGTCACCAGGAGTCAATCCTAACCGATTTGTGCAGGCCCGTAAAACGACTATAATTCTGGATGAGTGTGGTTCAATCCGCGCTGCCTACCTGTACTGCTGAATCAATCTAGGGAGAAAGACAACACAATGAAGAAATTTGGACTCGCTCTGATGCTGATGGCAATGTTGGCCGTGCCGATGTTGGCCTGTGGGTTCCCGCTGCCTGCTGGAAACAGCACCCAGCCGATGCTCCAGGCGGTTTGCGCCAGCGGCGAAACCACCGATACCTGTGAGGCACGCCAGACGGCCTATGCGCAGATGGCCAGCCTGCAATCGGCGACTATCCCCGACTTTAGTCTCGAACTGGTCATGGACGACGGCACGACCCAGTCCGTCATGCGCATGACCGGCAGTTATGAATACATCGTCACCGGCGACCCGACGGGGCTCGGTGCGAGCATCCACGCCGTGTTGGATGAAGCCGTGATTTCTGACGACACCGGCACACAAGACTACAGCGGCCTCGAGTTTATCCTGATTGGTGACCAGGCCTACAGCACCGACGACGGCGGCGCAACCTGGACGGTCGAAACCCTGGGCCTCGAAGGTGAAGAAGCGCTTGGCCTGGGCGTGATGCTGGGCCTAAACAGCGCGACCGGCACCAGCCTGGACCTGTTCTCTGACCCCACGATCTTCAGCGTGAGCACGGGGGCCGGCGAAACCTACAAAGACCAGAACATGCTGGTTCAGACCATGACTGTTGATCTGGCCGCGATGCTGATGAACCCCGACGCGCTCAACGAGATGATGTCGATGGGTATGGAATCCGGTAGCGATTTTGGGCTGGACGAAGAAAGCCTGGGCATGGACCCCGCCGAAGCCGTGATGTTTGCCGCGATGCTGATGCCCTTCCTGGAAGGTACCGAATTCTCGACTACGCTGTGGATTGGTGAGACCGATGGTTTCATCCACTACGTGGAAGACAACTACGTCTTTGTGATGGACTCCAGCGCGATGGACCCGACGGCGGCCCCGCTGAGCATTGAATATACGCTGACCGGGCACATCACCAACCACAACGCCACGCCCGATATCGTGGCTCCGGAAGGCGCGACCGAAGGCAGCAGTGGCCTGTTTGGTGGCACCAACCTGGGCGACAGCCTGTTCGGTGAGTAATTCGCGCTATTGCGTTTGAATACACGCCCGTTAGCAACACATACGGTGGAAACGCGCACACCAGCAGATCACCCTCCGGTGGTCTGCTGTTTTCTTCCGTTGCCCGCGGCTGCCCCGCTGCCCCCCGGCTGCGCGGCTACCAGCGCCTAACTGATCAGCGTCCGACCGTCACCAGCGGACCTCATAGATGCCGATCTCGTCGCCGTGTGTCGCGTCGTATTCGACCCCGACACGCTTGATCGACGGTGTGCCCTCGACCGTGTCCTCGTACTTGCGGATGATTTCCCACAACAAGCCATACACCAGGTCGTGCGGCCAGGGGGTATAATCCTTCAGTTGGATGCAGCGCTCGTCGATCCGCGTGACGATATATGACCCCGGACTGTTGCGGTGCTGTGTGGCGTCGATCTGGGGCACCGCGAACAGGACATTCTCTAGCGTGGGGAAAACTAGGGGCGCATCGCGGTCCACCAACTGCATCCCAATCGACATCAAATCGTACATGGCCGTTTTGTTGTCTCGGATGTCGCGCAGCACATCCAACAGCAGCGCATGGGAGTACCAGCCGTCCGGCTCGACCGTGGTGATGTTGTGTTTTTCGAGGATGTGCACGAAGTTCTTTTGCCCGACGGCGGTCAGCAGCGATGAGGCCACCGACCCGTGCGCAAGGGCGTCGGGCGTTTGTGGTACCAGCTTTTTCATGACCCTGATCTCTTAACCCCAGCATCTCTTCATAATTGTACGCGCAAGATGTTTTGGTCCGCAAGGGTCAAAACTCTGGCCGTGCCCGATGCTGTTGTTCGCCCGTTTGCGCCGTGTGCAACCTGCTGCCGGAGACAAAAGCCGTGTCGCGACTGCAAGCCCCCAGCCGTCCCGACGCGCAAAAGGGGCGCGCAGCGCACGTTCCGCGCCACACGCCCCGCCCCGCTTCGTGCTAACAGCTTTCAGCATTTCAGCTATCAGGCAAATCTGGCGGCTGATCTAGCTTACTGGCCTGCTGACGGCTGATTGCTGAAGGCTAAAACCGCCGCAGCCACCCGGCGACCTGCTCGCGGCGCGTCTCCAGTAGGATGGCCAGCGCCAGCAGCAGTACGCCCAGCACCAGCGGCAGCAGCCACACGTTGACCAGCAGCAGCGCCAGCATGATCCCGCCCGCGATGACGGCACTGGCGCACAGCAGCGGCACCCAGCGCCCCGCCACCACGCTGTAGACGGCCAGGGCCACCACCTGCGCTCCAAAGCTGACCGTCGCCAGCGAGAGCAGCCCATGTGTCCGGACATCGGCGGCGGCCCCGATCAGCAGCACGGCCACCCCGCCCAGCTCCGTCATCCCGGAGTCCACGCGCGTCACGACGCGGGCCAACACCAGCAGCAGCACGCCCAGCGGCACGCTGTGCCACACCCAGCCGCTCAATCCCAGCGCGGCCAGCGCCAGCGCCCACGCACCCCAGACCAGTCCCAATGTGCCCAGGGCCCAGAACGGCTCGCCTTCCGCCAGGAACAGCAGCGCACAGCTGCCCGCCAGCAGCAGCAGCGTCGCGCCAGTCAGGAGCACGGGCGGGTTGTACGCCTGCGCCACGCCGATCACCAGCAGGCTGACCAGCGTCAGGAAATAACTGGCGTGCAGCAGCGGTCTGATCCACCACACCGCCCAGCGCGCCTGCGGGAAGGGGCGAACAGTGCGCACCACGACCCGGCTCAACAGGCGGCACAGCAGCGCCAACAGCGCGAGCATCAGCGCGCCAAACGCCAGCCAGCCGCCGATCTCGTCCAGCGGCAGGTCGGTGATGCCTATCAGCGCCAGCAGCAGCGCGATCCCGTACAGCAGCACGGCCAGATACGGTGCGCGCGGAATGCGCAGCCAGGCCGCGTACACGGTGCTCAACATCGCCAGCACAAGCACGACCTGCGCCAGCTCCACGACCGTGCCAACCGTATCCCACGCCGCGAACAGCCCTGCCAACAGCAGCACTCCGCCGATCCACAGGAAGGGGCTGGCCCCGTCGCGTTCGTGCACCAGCGCGGTCTCGAAGGTGCGGAAGCGGCGCGGACGGTGCAGGCGGACCAACAGCGCTCCGGCCCCGGTCTGCATCCCGCCGCTGATCAGCAGCCAGCGCCACGAGTCGAGTTCGAGCGTGAACGGCACCAGATTCGCCAGCAGCAGCAGACCCAGCAGCAGTTCCCAGCGACGATAGCGTACCAGGCCCACCACCGCCAGCAGCAGCAGCCCCAACGTGGTGACCGGCGTCAGGTGCACCAGCCACATCCCCCCGGCCAGCAGCGCGCCCATGCCCGCCGTCAACCGTGCGGGATGGAGGGCTTCCCGGCCCGCATTGTCGTATGCCAGCCCCGCCGCGCTCAGCCCCAACGCAACGGCCAACAGGAAACTGTAGCCGGATACGTCCAGCATCCACGCTACTTGCAGCGCGCTGAACAGCACTTGCAGGATGAACACCGGCATCCAATAGATACCCCGGTCGCGGTGCAGCGCTTCCCCGGCCAGCACCAGCCCCAGGATGGCGGTGATGATCGCTTCCGCCGGGGCGAAGAACACTTGCAGCAGCCCGGTCAGCCACAGGAACCACCCCGCCGCATACACCGGCCAGCCCACCATGCCCGGCAGCCGTGGCAGCAGCCGCCCCAACACGATCCACGCGGTGGACAGCAGCACCAACGCCACCCCCTGGCGCGGCGCGGTCAGCGTGGTATAGCCCAGCATCAGGTTAAGCCAGATCGCGGCCAGCCACGCCGTCAGGAACACAAAAGCGTTGTGCACGTTCAGGAACGCGAAAGGCCGTTCGTCCGGCGGGATCAGGCGCGCGATAATGGTCGTCCACACCGGGTGCTGACCGGCTGCCACCGTGATGCTGGTCGCCAGGCACACGATCACCACCACGCCCAGCGCCCACACCAGCGTCACCGGGCTGGCTGCTGCGAAGAACAGGCCCACGCCGGTGATGCCGTACCCGGCCAGGAAAAACGGCAGCAGCAGCGCAGGCCGGTAGCGGGGCAGCAGGTGGCCGAGCAGGATCAGGGCCACGCCCAGCGCCTGCCACGCCACGCCCAGCATAGTCAGCGTGCGGAAGGGCGGCAGCGCTTGCACCAACGCCAGCGCATACGGCAGCGGGGCCAGCCACAGCGCGATGTGCACCAGCGGCGGCAGCCGGTATAGCAAGCCCGCCGCCACCCACACGCCGATCACGACCCCCAGCGTGGCGATCACCACCAGCGGGGCGGTGGCGGGCACGTCCATCGCCGTGAAGCCGGTCCACACGAACACCAGCAAGCTCAGCCCGATCACCAGGTCGGCCAGCGGCCAGCGCACCACCACATCGCGCAGTTCGCCCAGCACTTTACGTTTTTTGCCGTGCGCGGAGAGTAACAGCCGTTCGACCAGCAGCGCCACCGCCGCCAGCGTGCTCATCCACAGGCCATAGGTGCCGCTGTCGCCCGCCGCGACCACGTACAGCCGCGACCACGCCGCCGCGATCAGCCACAATCCGGCGTGTTCGGCCAGCTCGATCTCGCGCCGCCAGCCGGTGACGATCAGCAGGCCGCCGCTAACCAGCAGCACCAGCACCGCCACCACGGGAATCACGTCCACGGGCAGCAGTGGCAGCAGCACGACCAGCAGCGCCGCCAGCCCGCTCAGCACCAGGGCCAGTGCCGTGCTCAGTTCGAGCGCCAGCGCGCGGTCGGCGTGCTCGCGCCGGGCCACGCCTTCGCAAAAGACCAGCGTCACCACTGCCACGCCCAGCCAGGCCGCGCCCCACCATCCGGCGGGCAATCCCCACGCC
>JAADYV010000280.1 GCA_010092855.1 Chloroflexota bacterium
AAGCCGCTTCGCTACTGAAAGCCGCTTCGCTACTGAAAGCCGCTTCGCTACTGAAAGCCGCTTCGCTACTGAATGTGACTCCGGCGCTATAGTTCACCGGTCGCATCTTCCTCAGATACTGGCCCCGGTCGTTGGCGGAGAAACGAGTCGCTTCAGCAGACTTCTTATCTACGTAGCTGCGCGGTTTTGAACCCGCAGCGCATGAGGCGATAAACCATCCTGCCGATCCAGCACTCCGCAGAGAGAAACCACAGATAGCCCTGCCCTGTATACCCAGCCCGTATAGTTCCCGTTAGCCTGCACCAGCTTCCCCGGCGAACAAGCCCGATTTCGCCCGTTTCGCGTGTCAGGCGCGCGTCAGGTCGTGGTCATCCGCGCGCGCAGCTTTCGCCCGTGAAATCTGAGAGCAGTGTGTTATCATTTGGTTACATTGCCGCCGAACATCGTGCAGCCGCACGAAGCACTACCGACAAGTATCAGTAACACACTGCAACCGCATATCTGGGCGACCAGCGAACGCTTGTGGAGGGGTAAGACATGGTCAGGCAACGACGCGCTTTGGTACGATGGTTCCTGGTAGCAGCCGTGCTGCTGGTTACCAGCATCTCTTTTCTCCTTGATGGTCCGTCTCACGCGCCCGCCCACGCCCAGGACCCGTGCCAGGGCTTGCTCGCCACGCGCCTCAGCGTTGGCGGAGCCGGGCGCGTGACGGCGGCCTACGGACTGCAACTCAAGGCGAATTTCAATTCCACCGCCGCACTGCGCACTCTGGACTACGGCACGGTCGTCACCCTGACCGGCGAATTCCGCTGCGGGGCGGGCTTGCGCCGCTGGCCGGTCCAACTGGCGGATGGTACCGCCGGCTGGGTGGCGGAAAACGACGACGAATTCTACTACCTCGAACCCTACACCATGGGGCTGTACACCTTCCGCACGCGGCAGGAGGGAGCCGAGATTGTGCGCTACTTCGTGACGCCGGACGCCTACGCGGTGGTGGAAACCACGTTCACCGTCGCCCCGGCCAACACCACTGTCGGCCAAGCGTGGCAGCAGGTCGAGGTGGATTTCCTCAACAGCGCGCTGGGCCGCGCGCAGGAAAACTGCCCCCAGAAACTGCTCGGAACGGTGTGGGATGGTGTGGTTGGGGACGCTGACGCGCTCGAAGCGATTCCGCTGCCGCCGCTGGACTACGACTTCTATCCCTCCGCCGACGGCAATCGACTGGTGCTGGTGCGCCACCTGACGCTGCCGGTGCCGCGCTGTGGTACGGTGCTCGACGACGAGGTTGGCATCAGCCAGGTGAGCGTGCTCGACGCGGACGGCACCGAAACCGTGCTGTTCCCCTATCCCCAACATGGCACCGTGCCCGAGTCTACGGACGGCTACGTCATCTCTGCGCCGGAGCGCCCGCGCGTCTACCTGGACGAGGTTGTGTGGTCCCCCAACGGCGCGTACATCGGGTTTGTGGCCGCGTACCTCGATACGTGCACGGACGGCGGCTGCTACCGCTATCACATGTACGTGTGGGACAACGAAACCGGCGACCTGTACCAGTTGGGCGAGGGGCGGCAGCTCCACTGGACGGAAGGCGGCGCGCAGCTCCAGTTCTTCCGGCTGGAAAGCGGCGACCTCACCCGCCAGACGGCGCTGCTGTTTTCCGCGCAACCGAACGGCACCAACCGCCAGCAGATTGGGCTGCCCGGCGGCGCGATCTACATCACCAACAGCCAGACGCCGCTCGGCTTCCCCTGGAACGTGGGCGGCACGCGCGTGTTGGTCGGCAACGGCGGCGTGGCCGAGGTCATGCTCTTTGCCCTGGAGGATCGCAGCTTCGGCTCGCGCATTGCCGTGCCGGACCAGATGCCGCTGAACAACCGGCTGGCGGTACACCTCGTCAAGAGTGATACCGCGCTGCTGTGGACCACCATCCGGGGCGAGTTTGCGGTGCAAAATGTGGTTTCCGGGGATTGGCGTTCGCTGACGGCCAGCGTCGCCGAAACGGGCGTGGCCCCGGCCCAGGTGCGGCCCTTTGGCGATGGCATCCACGCGCTGGTCGACATGGTCAACGGCACTGCCTACGTGCTCGATATGGACGCCGACGTGATCAGCCAGGTCCTCGTGCGGCAGTAGAGCAGGTATTTGCCAACAACGGCGTATTGCGGTTAATCTACTCCCCAAGCATTGGTCGCGGGGAGCAGGGAAAGGGGTCAAGCGCAAAGCACACGACGAATTGCCGGACCTGTTAGCGCATATGGGGTGCCATCTGCCCCACCAGCAAATCGTCCACCACCACAGCCCTCGCGTGGGAACAATGCAGCATCAAGGACGATAGTGGTATGACGAACAACGCCTCTGGCGCGATGAATCTGGGCTTTGTGGTGGAAGTGGTCGAGGGCGACGCGCTCGCATTCGAGACGGACGTGCTGGTCGTCAAACACGCGCCAACCACCAGCGGCCTCGGTGCGGTGATGCGCAAATACCTCACAGAAGATGCCGCCATGCTGCCCGGTGCCAGCGAATACCGGGTGTGGCCTGGCACCCGCAACACCCGCGCAGAATACATCCTGATGGTGGGCGCGCCCCCGGCGTGGAGTATGCGCTACCCCCAACTGCGCGATCTGGCGCGGCGTATGTTGGACGCGCTGTGGGAGCAAGGCCTCGATGTGCGGCACATGACCACCACCGTGCATGGCATCCAGACTGCTGCTGGGCTGGACGAGGTCGAGGCGTTCCGCGCGCTGCTGCTGGGCATGGCCGACGCTTACGAAACCGGGCACTATCCGCCCACGTTGGAACGCATTACGTTTATTGAGCACGACACCAACCGCGTGCGGCTGTTCCAGCAAACGCTGACCCAGTTCCTGCCCACCCCTCCGCCCCCCACTGTGGACAAAATCGATACGGCGACGATGGCGGTCATGGCCGGTAAGCAGTCGTTCGAACCGGCGTATCGCAAGCCGGAAGCCGACGACGCTACCCCCCATGTGTTTGTCGCCATGCCGTTTGCGGATGCTTACGAGGACCACTATTACCTCGCCATCCAGCCTGCCGTGCGAGAAACGGGGCTGTTGTGCGAGCGCATGGACCTGGACACCTTCACCGGCGACATCATGGACCATATGCTGGAGCGCATTCGTACCGCGCGGCTGGTGATCGCAGTGCTGGACGGCGCGAATCCCAACGTATATCTGGAAGTGGGCTATGCCTGGGGTGTGCAGACGCCGACGGTGCTGATCGCGCACGAGGAACAGGGGCTGCCGTTTGATGTGCGCGGACACCGGGTCCTGATGTATGATCGCATCTATCGCCTGAAGCAGATGTTGCAGGCGGAGCTGGCGACACTGTTGAGTTAGCACACGAGGGGGAGCAGCGGTATGAGCGCTGACGATAACGTCAACATCGGGTTTGTGGTCGAGATGGTGCAGGGCGACGCCTTCGACTATGAGGCGGACGTGCTGGCCGTGAAGGATGCCGCGCGTTCTGGCGGGCTGGATGCGCAGATTCGTGTCCGGCTGCGCGACAGCGGCCAACTGCCCGATTCCAAACCGTACCTGGCCATTGGCGATTACCAGTTGTGGTCCGGGGAAGGCATCACGCACGCGCCGCAGATTCTGATGGTGGGCGCGCCAACCACACACCAGCTTGGGTATGCTCAACTGCGCGACCTGGGGCGGCACTTTCTCGAAGCGCTGTGGCAGGACGGAGCGACGGTGGGGCACCTGGCCATGACCGTGCATGGCGTCAAGACGCGGTTGGGATTGGATGAGGTCGAGGCGTTCCGGTCGCTGCTGCTGGGCATCTCCGACGCCTACGAATCCGGCCACTATCCGCCCACGCTGCGCCGCATCACGTTTGTCGAGCGCGACCAGCACCGCGCCGATGTGCTGGGCGAGGCGCTGCGCCGCTTTTTGCCCACGCCGTCGCCGGAGGATGAATCCCCCCCACCAGCGACCACCGAACGCGCGCGCGGACAGTTGAAGCAGGTCAGCGCGGTGCCCGTTGACAGCGCGCAGATGATGGCCGGGGCGGAGTCGTTCGAGCCAGCGTATGCCGGTCCCGAAGCCGACGACGCCACCCCGCACATTTTCGTCGCCATGCCGTTCGCCGACGACTACGACGACCAGTTTTACCTGGCGTTGCAACCGTGTGTGCGCGAGGCCGGGTTCCTGTGCGAGCGCATGGACCTGGACACCTTCACGGGCGACATCATGCAGCGTATGTTCGAGCGCATCACGTCCGCCCGGCTGATGATCGCGCTGCTGGACGGCGCGAATCCCAACGTGTATCTGGAGATCGGCTATGCGTGGTGCGCGGAAACACCCACTATCCTGGTCGCGCACGCGGACCAGATGCTGCCGTTTGACGTGCGCAGCCACCGGGTCCTGATCTACGACAAGATTTACCAGCTCAAAGAGATGTTGACGCGCGAACTTCGGCGATTGGTTGAGGAGTAGTGCGTATTTGTTGGTTAGTGGTGGCAAGACGCGCGAGCAGGACAATGCTATTCTGACAATAATGCCATCCTGACCGGGAACCAATCACGAATCACCAATAAACGTTTCTGTCTAAGGGGAAAAACCGATGCTGTCTTCCGATTGGCTGGCAAAGGACCAGCTATACCGCCACAGCGTGGATATGCGCCAGTTCATCGACTTCCGGCAGTCCACGCTGCCCAGCGGCGCGCGTCACATCGCAGCTTACAACGCCAGCGGCCTGAGCTTCAGCCTGCTGCCGGATCGCGGGTTGGATGTCTGGGCCGCGCACTACCGGGGTATCCCGCTGACGTGGCTCAGCCTGGGATCGCCGCATCCGCCTGCCGCCGGGCAAAACTGGCTGCGCGCGTTCAACGGCGGCCTGGTGACGACCTGCGGGCTGCGGCACGCGGGCGCGCCGGAGGTCGACGCGCAAACCGGCGAAGAGCTGCCGCTGCACGGGATATACCACCGCTCGCGCGCCTACGACATTGCCACCAGCGGCGGGTGGACGAGCGACGCGAATGGCGACACTGGCGACGACTACGCCCTGGAACTGACGGCCACCATCCCTGAAGCGCGGCTTTCCGGCGAACAACTGGTGCTGACGCGCACCGTGCGCCTGCCGTTGTCCCGCCCGTCGTTCACGATCACCGATCACGTGGTTAACCAGGGCTGGACATCTGAGCCGCTGATGGTGCTGTACCACGTCAACCTGGGCTACCCGGCGGTGCGCGCAGGCGCGGCATTGGACACCCCACACGCCGCCATCTATCCCCGTGATGAACCGGCTTGGGCAGGCTTCGAAGCATGGCCGGTCTACGGCGAGCCGGCCATGCAGTATGACGAGCAGGTCTACTTCCACCACCTGAACGCGGACGCAAACGGCCAGACGCGGATCGCGCTGGTGCAAAGCGGCTTTGGCTTCGAGATCGCGTGGGACAGTGCCACACTGCCCTACTTCACCCAGTGGAAAAACACCCGCTACCGCACCTACGTCTGTGGCCTGGAACCCGGCAACTGCATTCCCGAAGGCGTCAGCGCCGCGCGCGATGCGGGGCGGCTGGTGATCCTGGAGCCGGGCGACGAACAACGCTTCAGCGTGACGTTCAGCGTGCTGGATGGCACCGACGCCGTCGCGGGCAGCCGGGCAAAGATCGCGTCCTTGCGCGAATCGGGCACGCCCATTGCGGGCTGCACATTGGATGACTATGTGGACGAATATGCAGACGACGACGCAGATGATTAGCCGGGAACCGGGAGCGCTCTCACATGACTGAATCCAACACAACACAACGAGTCGTCGCCGTGTATGGCGGGGCCAGCATCATCCCCGGCGGCGAAGACTGGCAGGCTGCCTACGATGTGGGTCGCAGCCTGGCCGCAGCCGGGTATGCCGTGCTGACCGGGGGCTATGCCGGGGTGATGGAGGCCGCCAGCCAGGGCGCTGCCGAAGCGGGCGGGCGTGTCATCGGCGTGACAGTCGGTACCTTTGAGCAGCGCGGGCTGGTGCCCAACCCGTACCTGAATGAAGAGGTCCGGATGGACACGCTGCAAGACCGGCTGTTATACGTCGTCACGCGCCCGGACGCTATCGTCACGCTGCGCGGCGGCGTTGGCACGCTGAACGAGGTCGTGCTGGCGTGGAGCCTGATGCAGGTGGGCGAGATATCGCCGCGTCCGCTGGTGCTGGTCGGTCCGATGTGGCGGCGGCTGATCGCAGTTTTCGCTGAGGACGCCGTCATGAAACCGCGCGAACTGGGCCGGTTGGTGCTGGTCGATACGGCGGACGACGTGGTTCCGGCGCTGGCGGCATGGTGGGCCAACCCGCCCACCGTTCCGCTGCGGCTGGGGGATGACGGCTATACGCCGTAATTGGCCTGGTGGGTGATCATATCCCGCGCGTGATATCCTGGGCGCTGCGTTGCCCCTGTTCGTGCCTGTGCGCAAACGGGCGTATACTGTGCACGTCAACGATACAGGGAGGAACGGGTATGTTACCGGACGTGTGGACGTTGTATCGCCGGATGTTATTCAGCCGCCGTTTTGAGGAAGCCGTACACCGCCTGTGGGACGCAGGCCTGATATCGGCGGAGATGCACCTGAGCATGGGCGAGGAGGGGATCGTCGCGGGGGTGCTGGACCACCTCCAACCGGGGGATGCGCTGGCGCTCGATCATCGCGGGACCGCGCCGCTGCTGATGCACGGGATTGACCCGGAGCGGCTGCTGCGCGAGTGTCTCGGCCAGGAGGATGGGCTGTGCAACGGCTGGGGCGGCCACATGCACCTCTTCTCCCGCGAACACCTGGCCGCCTCGTCCGGCATTGTAGGCGCATCGGGTCCCGCCGCCGTCGGGTTTGCGCTGGCGGCCCAGCACCTGCGCCCCGGTCATCTCGCAGTGGCGTTCTTCGGCGAGGGGGCTGTCAACCAGGGGATGCTGATGGAGTCCTTTAACCTGGCCGTTGCCTGGAAGCTGCCGGTGGTTTTCGTCTGCAAGGACAACGGCTGGGCGATCTACACGCCGCGCGAACGCGCGATCTCCACCCCACTCATCGACCGCGCCGCCGGGTTTGGCCTGCACACCACCAGTGTAGACGGACGCGATGTGACCGCCGTGTGGGAAGCGGCCCGCGATGCGCAGACCCGTGCGCGTGAGGGTAGGGGGCCATCGTTCCTGCATGCGCGCTGCGTGCACCTGGAAGGTCACCTGCTGGGCGACCCGCTGGTGCGCGCCGTGCGCCAGCCGCTGCGCGAAATCGCTCCCGTGTTTGGCCCAATGTTGCGCGCTGTCACCCGGCGGCAGGGGGCACCCGTGCGCCAGCGCCTGGGTCCGCTGCGCGAGGTCGGCACGCGCGGCAATCGCCTGGTCAGCAGCCAGCGCGCAAGCGACGACGATCCACTGGTGTGGACGCGCAAACAACTCACCGGCGAGTCAGATCGCCTGTCCACGTTAGAAGCCGAGGTCACGGCGCAGGTGAACGACATCGTGGCCCGCGTGCAGCCGGAGTGATAGACGGAGGGGAGCCAACATGCCAACCAAAACGTATGCTGATGCCATTGACGACGCCATCGCGCAGGCGATGCAGGCCGACGAGCGCGTGGTCATCTGGGGCGAAGACCTGGACATGATCCGGCGCAACCTGTACGTGCGTTTCGGCGCGGAGCGCGTGCGGTGCACGCCGATCAGCGAAGGGGCATTCGTCGGCGCAGGCGTGACCGCCGCGATGGGTGGACTGCGGCCCATTGTCGAGCTGCTGCTGGTGGATTTTGCGGGCGTGGCGATGGACGCCATCCTGAACCATGCTGCCAAAATAGAAGCCTTCTCCGGGGGGCAGTGGCCGGTGCCGCTCGTGATCCGGGCCGGGTGTGGCGGCGGGTATGGGGACGGGGGCCAGCACCAGCAGGCGCTGTGGGGTTGGCTGGCGCATATTCCTGGCCTGACGGTGGTCGTGCCCTCGACGCCCGCCGATGCCGGGGGCCTGATGCTGGCCGCGATTGAGCACGACGGCCCGGTGATCTTCCTGGAGCACAAGCTGCTGTCGACGGTGTGGCGCGAGGGGTTGGGCCGCCTGGGGCGCAGCACTGTGACGTTTGATGTGCCCCCGGATGGCGAGAAGGGACCCGTGCCGCGCACCTGGATGCCGCTGCCGTTCGGCCAGGCCGCAGTCCGGCGCGAGGGCCGTGACCTGACCATCGTCAGCGTGAGCCTGGGCGTGCACCGCGCGCTGGCCGCCGCCGGGGAACTGGCCGCAGACGGGGTGCAGGCGGGCGTAATCGATCTGCGCACCGTGACGCCGCTCGACGTGTCGACGGTGCGCGATGCGGTTAAACGGTCCGGGCGTTTGCTGGTGGTCGATGAGGATTACCAGGGCTTCGGCCTCTCCGGGGAACTGGCGGCGGTGGTGCTGGAAGGCGGGATCGCGTGCCGCTATGCGCGCGTGTGCACCCAAACCACCATCCCTTTCGCGCGCCACCTGGAGGAGCAGACGCTGCCCAACGTGCCGCGCATCGTGGCCGCCGCGCGTGACCTGCTGCGGGCCTGATCCGCTATTACACCCAATCTGCCGCGACGGGTTGTTCGCGCTATTCTGCCGGTTCGCGGCTGAAATCCGCCGAATAGAGGCTGACGAGCCGCGCCATGATAATCGTGAGATACATCACGCCGACAATCGCTTCGAGCGTAACCGCCGCTTTAGCGACCATCGTCACCGGTAGAATGTCGCCATAACCCAGCGTGGTCAGCGTCACGTAGCTGTAGTAGATGAAATCCTGCCACGCGAACACCTCATCCGCGCCGGTGCTGCCGCCCACAAACGCATGTTGCGCGCCGTCGGATAGCTCAAACGTCAGCGTGTCCACCAGCCCGTAGACGGGCACAAACACCGCGCCCAGCAGCAAGTAGACCGCGACGGCGGCGTAGATCACGTCGCGCGTGATCGTGCGCGTCTCAAAGAGGTATTTGAGCAACGTCCAGGTGACGACTACATCAAACGCGATATACGCCAGGTAGCCGGTCAGGTTGGCCCAGACTGCATCCTGGTTGAAGGTGTAGCTCGCGCCCGCCGCGATCAAGGCCACGCCAAACACAATGAGCAGGCGCACCAGGCGCGGATTGTTCCGGGTAATGATGATGCCCGCCAGAATCAGCGACGCATAGACCACCTGGTACACCAGCAGCAAGGCCGGATTGCCGGTCTCGGTGATGGGATAGATAAACTGCACCAGCAGCACAATCCCCAGCACATAGACGACTTTCCCCTCGATTTTTTCCGAAACGAGCACGTTTCTCAATCGCTGCCACACAACGCATCTCCTCTCCCCCGCGCGATCTTTGTGCCCGGCTCCCGAACCGACTTACCGCGCCGCCAGATCGAGCACAAACGGATCGCCACGCCCCAGGTCATCGCACGCGATGCTGCGTCCCCAATCCGACGCAAAAATCACGTAGCGCCCATCATACGACAAGCTCGCGCGTGGCTGCACCCAGTAGCCGCAACTACTCGACCGGTGCTGCGCGAGTCGCTCAATACGCCCATCGGTGTATTGCAGGAACACCTCGCCTTCCAGCGCACTCCAGCCATTTTCCGGCGCAGCGGTTGTCGTGACAAGGCACACGCCGGGTGGTCCCTGGCAGGAAATGTGCTCGCCGATCCAATCGAGCGTTTGCAAGTACTCCGGCTCGCTGGCGGTCATGGTGCCCGGTAAATCGCGCACGCCGAGGGCTTCCATGCCGCTGGGATGATACAGCTCAAACGTCATGAAAAACTCGGTGCCATCGGGCCGCACGCCGAGATCGCCGTGCTGGTGCCCATCGTAAACGCGCCCGACAAAGTCGCCAGTCTGCAAATCGAACGTTTCCAGCCCGCTGCACCGGGTCGTGCCGTCGCGCACCCACTGCACCACAAGGTAGTTGCCCAGCGGCGACACGCCCACCCAATCCGGCATGACCTCGCCCCATTCGGGATCGGGCGCGCAGTCGGTCGCGTAGAGATCGCCGATCGGCAGTTGCGCCCCCAGCCGCCGGTTGGCGATGTCGAGCGCAAAAATCACCCAATTGCCATCGCTGCGGTTGGCGATCCCCGCCAGCCAGCTTCCATCGTCCGCCAGCTCATCCGACGAGGCATTGACGATCACCCGCTCATACGGCGCGGGAAACGTGAAAATCGTCTCGGTGGTCAACTCATCTACACGGGTGAGTTGCACGCGCAGCGTGGTATCCTCGTTGCTGTCAAAGTGGATCAGAGTATGCGGCTGCGGCGGATACCAACGGGCGGCGTTCCAGGTCCCTGTCTCAAGTCCCTCGACGCGGCTGAAATCGTCCAGGCGGCGCACGACATACCCCTCCTCGGAAGAGAGCAACAGCACGTAGGCGTTATCGCGCGAAAACGCCCCCAACTGCGAATATTCTTGTGTCTCGAATGCGCCCCGATCGCTGGTATCGGAGACGCGGCGCAGCGGGGTGCAAAACGCCGGATCATAGACCGTTTCGCCTACGGTGGGTAGCGGCAGATCGCCCTGCGCGACAATCAGATCGAGGTCATCGACCGGCACGCAATCCAGCGGCGGATCACCCTGGAACGCGCGCGCGGGCAAGAATCCCGCCAGCAGAACGATCAAACCTACGACAGCCAGTCGAATTCCACTCAAACGCTGCATCAGACTCTCTCCTGGTCCCTACAGCGGACCAAACCGCTCATACTCGGTCAAATGATAACAAACGGCACGGATCATTTGTTGGGATAATCCGCCCCCGATCACGCCAGCGTCTGTGGCCGCCGCTAGACCCAGCCCGCCTCGACGGGTTGCAGCGTGCGTTTGCCGGAGTCCGCGTCTTCGACCAGGTGCGCGGCCAGGATTTGTGTGTCGTGCTGGAAGATCAGCAGGCCGCCGGTGTCCACTGCCCACTGCTGCCACTTGCGCTTGCTTTCCAGCGTGACCAGCGGCTCGACATCGTAGGCCGTCATCCACGCCAGCCGCTCAAACTGGATCGCGTAGCTGGCCAGGTCCGATACGAACAGCGCGTGCTGGCCCCCGCTCTCGAACCGCATCGACTGGTGACCGGGCGTGTGTCCCGGCGTGACGACGCCCCACACGCCCGGCACGATCTCGGTGTCGCCGTCCAGCAGCCGCATCTGGCCGGACTCGACCAGCGGCGCGTAGCTGTCCGGGAAGTAGGTGCCGCGCGTGCGTTCGTTGGGCTGCATGGCGTCTTCATACTCGCGGCGCTGCACGACGTACTCCGCGTTGGGGAAGGTGGGCAGCAGCGCGCCGTCCGGCCCGTAACACATATTGCCGGAGCAGTGGTCGCTGTGCAGGTGCGTGTCGATCACCAGGTCCACGTCCTCCGGTTGGACGCCCTTCCGCGCCAGCCCATCCAGCAGCGTGCCGTGTTCGCGCTCCAACCCCCAGAAGCGGATCGCCCGGTCATCCACGCGCGTGCCGAGGCCGGTATCGACCACAATGGTCCTGCCGCCGGCCCGCACCAGCAGGCACGTCAGCACCATTGGCACCCGCTGTTTTTCGTCCGGGGGCAGGTAGCGGCTGAACAGCGCTTGCGGCACCAGCCCAAACGCCCCGCCGCGATCCACCCACACCACGCCGTCACTCACCAGGTGAATTTCGATGTCGCCAATCTGAAACATAGTCGCTCCTTGTTGTCTGCGCCACAGAGTTTAACCTATTCTGGTGCCTATCGTTACTCATATCTTCTTGTCGGATCACCTGTCCCCGGCAGGAAGATATGGATAGCGCCTGGATTCTGGTGCAATAGGACTGAATCGGTTGCGGCACCGGTTGCCTCCTCACCCCAAACGGATTACCATGTGGGCAGGAGTATGAGGGAGTCAGCGCCAGGAGGAGCCAGCCATGTCTGCACCCGCGTCCGTATCCGGCAACGGGCACCAGCCCGCCGCCACACATCCCACCCCGATTCCGTATCCCGCCAACCCGGTCATGAAGTGGGCGTACAAATTCCCGATCCTGCTGTGGCGCTTGGGACTGGGGCGCATCACGGGCCGCTTGTTCCTGGTGCTGACCACAACGGGGCGCAAGAGTGGGCTGCCGCGCCGCACTGCCATCGAATACCACACCTGGCACGGGCGCAAATACATCTACAGCGCGTGGGGCGACCGCGCGCAGTGGTACAAAAACATCCTGGCCGACCCGCTGGTCACGGTCCAGACCAGCGACGGGGCCGAAAGCATGACCGCGCGCCGCGTGGTGGACGAGGACGAGCTGGCGGATGCCTATGGTATGGTCGAGCAGAACCGGCAGATGCGGCAGTGGGTCAAGCTGCTGTTGGGGGAGGAATTGACGCGCGAGCGTTTCCTGGCGGAAAAGGAGCGTTTCTTCCTGGTGGCGCTTGATCCCGCCAAAGAACCCACGCCCCCGCCGCAGTCCGCCGACCTGTGGTGGGTGTGGCTGCTGCTTGGCGCGACAGTGCTGGCGTGGCGCATCAGCCGCCGGTAAGGGGGACGGGACCAGGTGCGGTTGTTTCGTCCATACCGATTTCGGTCACGCAGCCTGGCGATAATTATCGGCCCTGCCACTTCATGCTAAACTATTCTTTCTGATCGTTGATTACTGAAAGCTGACTCGCTGAACGCTACAAGCTACTCACAAGGAGGCACACAATGCGAAGAGTACAACTTGGACACAGTGATATCGAAGTCTCGGCCATTGGCCTGGGCTGCATGGGCATGTCGGAGTTCTATGGCACGTCGGACGAGGCGGAATCCATCGCCACGGTTCACCGCGCCATCGAACTCGGCATCAACTTTCTGGATACCGCCGACATGTACGGCGTCGGCAAAAACGAGCAACTGCTGCAAAAGGCGCTGCAAGGCAAACGCGACCAGGTGGTGATCGCCACCAAGTTCGCCAACATGCGCGGCGCGGACGGCAGCTACCTGGGCATCAGCGGCAAGCCGGAATACGTGCGCGAAGCCTGCGACGCCAGCTTGCAGCGCCTGGGCGTCGACACCATCGACCTGTATTATCAGCATCGGGTTGATCCCGAAGTGCCGATTGAGGACACCGTCGGCGCGATGGCGGAACTGGTGCAGGCTGGCAAAGTGCGCACCCTGGGCCTGTCGGAAGCGGGCGTGGACAACATTCGCCGGGCGCACGCCGTGCACCCCATCGCCGCGCTGCAAACTGAATACTCGTTGTGGACGCAGGTGGTCGAGGCGGAAGTGCTGCCCACGCTGCGCGAACTCGGCATCCGGCTGGTGGCCTACAGTCCGCTGGGGCGCGGCTTCCTGACCGGGCGCTTCTCCAGCCCCGACGATCTCGAACAGGGCGACTGGCGCGTGTTCAATCCGCGGTTTGCGCCTGAGTACTGGGACAACAATATGGCGATTGTCGAGGAAGTCAAGCGCATCGCGGCGGACAAGGGCATCACCCCGGCGCAGGTCGCCATCGCGTGGGTGTTGGCTCAGGGTGATGACATCATCCCCATCCCCGGCACCAAGCGCCGCACCTACCTGGAAGAGAACGCCGCCGCAAGCGATATCACGCTGACGCCGGGTGAGATCGAGTCGCTGCGGGCCGTCGGCCAGCGCGTGCAGGGCGACCGCTATCCCAACATGAGCAGCATCGATACATGAGCAAGTGATCGCGAGGGATAATTTTTGTAGGGGCGAGGCTTACCTCGCCCTTTGAATGAGAAAGACGGGTCGGGTAAACGAACCTTTGGTTCGCTCCTGCCCCTACGAACGAACCTATCGCACGCATCACCCCGGCCCCATCAAGGCAGGTACAGTTCAAAGCCCTCGCAATCGACACACTGCACGTCATCGACCTCCTCGCCTGCTGCCAGCGCCGCCACCCAATCGCGCAGCCGCACGCCCTCCACCTGGAAGGAGTAGAAGAACTCGGACGGCGTCAGACAATGGAAGGCTCCCCAGCCGGTATACGAGCGGAAGTCGGGGATGTTGGTGCGGAAGTTGGCCAGGTTTTCCTCCAGTCCGACTTCGTAGCGCGGACCGCGAATCAGCACCAGGAACGCCGCCTGCACCAGGTCGTGCGCGGTGTTGACCTGGGCGAAAGTCGCGTCCGGGTATTGGCTAGCCAGCCCGGAGTAGATCATGGGGAAGGTCAGGCTGTTGGGCGTGGCGCTGGCAAAATCCGGGTCCATCTGCGCCAGGGAATCAATCGTACCCCACGCCGCCAGCAGATCAGCTGCATCCCCGGCGTAACCACCCGCCGCATCGCCCAACGTGACCACCGGCACGTCCCCATACTGTGCCAGGACGGTGGGCGAATGGAAGATCGTGCCCAGGCTGCCCGCGCTGCAACCGGAATTAAACACACGGTCCGGGTCGGGGAAGTTCTCGAAGGTCCATGCCAACGCGGCCTGTGCGTTGGTGTAGCCCATGTGGTAAATGGGCTGGTCGTCGCCGTAGAAGGTCAGGCTGGTGCCGGTGTGCACGTCGCCGGTGCAGTAGGGAATGTAAACCATGTTGTAGTCGCGGAAGGGGTTTTCCGGGTTGTCCAGGTCGAAGATGCCATCGGGCCGGAAGGCGGGACTGTCCCCCGGCTGCACGTCCACGTCGCTGGTGCCCAGCGTGAAGCACGTGAAGTTGTTCCAGCACGCGCCGCCGCCCTGGAAGAAGATCAGCAGGTTGTTCGAGTTGCCATAGCGCACAAAAAAGCTGTAAGGCGTGCCTTCGGCGCAAATTGTGTCGCC
>JAADYV010000281.1 GCA_010092855.1 Chloroflexota bacterium
AAGCGCAGCCGCACGGCAAACCGTTCGCGCTGTTCGTGCGGCTCGGAGTCGAGGTATTCCTGTAGATCAAAATCATCCGGGCGCTGAAAGGTGTGCTCAAGGAGCGAAAGGTCCAGAATGCGGTCAACCCGGAATGACCGTACAGCGGCGCGGGTATGGCAGTGCCCGATCAGGTACCACCATCCCCAGCGGTGAACCAACGCATAGGGATCAACGGTACGGCTGGTGGGCTGTGGATGACTGCGCCCATGATAGATCATGGCCACCTGCAGGGAGTTGCGCGTGGCCTGCCGTAGATTTTCCAGCACCGGCATAAAGCGTGTGAAGTCGGCACGGTGCATATGGGTTACCACTAGCGCTTGCCGCGCCCAGGCAATCTCCTGAAGCTGGTCATCGGGCAAGACGTTCTGCAGTTTGGCCAGCGCCCCTAGCGCCGCGTCGCGGTACATCACCTCCCACATCTCGACGATCTGACTGGTTCCCAGGTAGACGGCGACCGCTTCTTCGGGCGTCAGCACCAGGGGCGGCATTTTGTAGCCGCGCACGAGCGAAAAGCCGCCGTGCGGACCGCGCTCGGAATACACGGGGATGCCGATTTCGTCCAGCATGTCGATGTAGCGGTGTAGGGTGCGGATTGACACGCCAAGCTGGTCAGCCAGTTCAGCCGCCTTCTGATTAGGCTGCTGCTGCAGCAACATGATCAGCGTAATCAAGCGAGTCGTGGTGTGCGTCGTGGGTTTCATCCTGGTATCCTTCGCTGCTGTATATGTCATTGTATGCAGAATTATGACAAAGTATGACATATATAATCCGCAAAAAACGCTCCCGGAGTGGGAGCGGCAGAATGGGGACTATTTGTGCTGCGAGCAACGAGCGGCTGGGTACTAACTGGGCATGAGTCCAATACTTCAGTCACGCTCCATGTGGTGCCAATAACCGCAAGTGAGTTATCCGGATTATAGGTGTCGGAGAGCCGATTCTACTCGCGTTGGCGAGTTTTCACGGGCAGCTCAGCAGGCCAGACCACAGCCAGCCTTCGCCGCCCTCAAACTGGACGTGATACCAGTCGCCAGGCGCTGCGCCGCCGCTCACAAACGTGATTTCCAGCACCTGGAACACCTGGTTTTCGACCGTGGTGCCCACCACGTCATAGGTCGTGCCGGGACCGCCCCGGATGTTGTTCCCGGCGAAGCTGGTGCATTCCGCGAGAACTAGCGCACCAGAGTCGGCTGCTTCAGGGTCCACTGCGTCGGGAGCCACAGCCGTCAGGGGCCGGATGTTGCTGCCCAACCAGAGACTGGTCCCCGCCCGGTTGTCCCAGGGATCGACCCAGCCGTCCGGGGTACGTACTTCAAAGTGGAGATGCGGGCCGCCATCGCCCGTTGCGCCGGAGAGCGCCAGCGGCAGCGTGACATCTTCCAGCAGCGCGTAGTCATCCACCAACACAGTTTGTAGATGCCCGTAGCCGGTATACCACACCTGCGTTTCGCCGTGGACGACCAGCACGTGTTCCACGGTGACCGTGTTGCCATAGGCGGCATTGCAGCCGGGATTGTCGGGCAGACAGGCGCGGAAGGACGCGACGACCACGCCCGGCGCGCTGGGATAAACGGGTGTACCGGGCGGGAGTCCGTCCGGTTTGCCGCCAACATCCGTACCCTGGTGCCCGACGTAATTGCGGGGTGAGGACAGTCCTGGACAGGTCACGTCAAAGTTGGCAGTGGTCCAGGGGGAGTCGGGGTAACATGTAATGCTGCGCGCGTCGTCGGGCAAAGGCCAATATAGAAATGGCGCAGGTCGGGCCGGAGCTTCGGGCACAGTTCCTCCGCTCTGCACCTGTGCGGTGACGGCTGCCAGATCGTCAGCGCTGAGGTCCTCAGCCCGGAGCGCGCCCACCACCTGCAGCGGATAATATTCGAAGCCGCGCGCCGGGGGCACCACCTGGTCGAGCCGCGCGGGGAAGGTTTGCACCTGCCCGGTGGCCACATCAAGCAGGTAACCGACCTGCTGCCCCAGGTGGTAGCCCAGGAAAACGGCAGATGCATCCGGCAGCAGCGCACAACGTCCGCTGAGACGCTCCAGCGGCACAAAGGCGTGATGTTGCAGTGTCAGGGTCGTCGGGTCGAGTCGCCACATGTTGGCCTGGTGCAGGTGGTTCAACAGCACCCGTTCCAACAGCAGCACTTCACCTGCCGGGGTCCAGCCCACCGGATCCAGATACCCGCGCATTTCGTCGCGCTGGTCGTCCCGCAGCAGTACACGCTCCCCCGCCGACGTGTGCAGCCACAGGCGGTAGCGCGGCGCGGCAATTTCGAGGTACGCGAAGCGGGTGTGATCCGAAGACCAGACGCCATGATGGAACCCGTAGCCGTCGGTGGGTGGATCACCGAGTGGGGCAGCGGCCACTGTATAAACATCGTGCCCCGGCCAATCCGGCATGACCTCTGACGCGACCGGTCCGAGCGCGGTGACCTCGCCGGTGTGAAGCGTGTTGGCAAACAGCGTGCCATTCCAGGCAAACAGAATGGCTGTGTCAGACGGAGAGGACGCCGTGACGGACAGCAAGTGCGCTGTAAACAGCGAAGGGGCAGCCAGCAGCACATGCGGGGCAAAAGCGACCAGGACGATGGCTGTGATCACGCGGGACATGAGTACCTCGGTATTGTCTGCTATAGGTTGCCGGTGCAGGCGTGCGATTGAGTGTACATCACCCCCCATATCGACGCGGACGGCGTCAGGCAAGCAGTGGGCACAAAGTGGCTCCCTGCTGCACGCCGGTGTAAGCCGCGCGCACCGCCAAATCGACCTCCACCAGTTGTGGCCCTATCGTGGTAGCGGTATACTGCACACCAACAACACATGATAGACGTATGTCCCTACTTCCGCGCGGCGGGGTTATCCGGTCGCCCTGGGGGAAGACGGCAAAGGCGGGTGTCTGGCGTGGCGCGAAAACCCAACCCGGTTGATTTACGGCTGCTCAGCAAAGTCAGCAAGCTCTATTACGAACAAGACCTGACCCAACAAGAGATTTCCGAGCGACTGCGGCTGTCGAGGCCGAAGGTGTCCCGCTTGATTCAGCAAGCCCACAAAGAGGGCATCGTACAGATCACGGTCCTCTCGCCCCAAGACAGTTTCGCCGACCTGGAACAGGCCCTCGAACAGCGCTATCACCTGCAAGAAGCGGTTGTAGTCGAGATTGATGCCGGGCTTGCGCAGGAAGCGGTTTCGCGCCAGATCGGAATCGCGGCGGCCAACTATTTGCAGCGCACGATCCAGCACGATGACGTGATCGGCGTGTTTTGGGGTGTGACATTAAATGGCATGGTGAATGCGCTCCAACCATGCGAGGTCAAAAACGCGCACGTTGTCCAGATGGTGGGCGGGCTGGGTCCGCCCGAAGCCGAGGAGCACGCCACCGGGTTGTGCCGCCGCATGGCGCGCCTGCTCAACGGCACCCTCACACTGCTGCCTGCGCCGGGGCTGGTCGATACGCCCCAGGTCAAGGACGTGCTGCTGACCGACAGCTATGTGCAGGGCGCGTTTGACGCCTTCGCCAGCATCAATGTGGCCTATATTGGCATCGGTTCGGCCTCGCCCACGTCGTGGATTATGCGTAACCAGGTGCTGACCGCCAGCGAAATCGAAACCCTGCAGCGCAAGGGCGCGGTTGGCGAAACTGCGCTGCGCTTTTTTGACGACAACGGCCAACCCGTCTATTCCAATCTGGACCACCGCGTGATCGGGATCACGCTCGACGACCTCAAACAGGTGGACCGGGTGGTGGGAATGGCGGGTGGGCCGGAAAAAGACGCCGTCGTGCGCGCCGCGCTTAACGGCAGCATTGTTGATGTGTTGATCACCGACCACATCCTGGCCGAACGTATCTTGGCGTGAATCGTTGATGCGCCTGTTGCCCGGCGGCGGCATCACCCGGATGACCCCAAGGCTTGCCTGCT
>JAADYV010000282.1 GCA_010092855.1 Chloroflexota bacterium
GTCCACTCGTCGGCCAGGTTGCCGTCGTTGATCGTGCCGCGCACCGGCTCGAACAGGGTCAGCGCCGGGGGATCGTCCTGGGCGGCAGTCTGGGTTGTTGGGTTCACGATCAGCGGCGCGGTCAGCAGCGCCAGCGCCAGGACCACAGCCATTCCGTTTTGTCGCATACACACCTCGCGTTTGGTTCAAATTTTCGTGCGCGGGATCAGCCCTCACCCTTAGCAGCCTGCGGCTGCTTACCCGCGTCTGGGGACGCGGGTACCGACCATCGGTCGGAAGGGTGAGGGCGTTGGGCGTCACGCAAAAAACGCACGTCCACCGCGCACTGCATCAAAACGCCCACAGCCAAACGTTCTCCACCTGGCAGTAGGTTAGTTCGGTATTGCCTGACTCGTCTTCAGCCACGAACACACTCACGCCCACTGTACCCTCGCGCACTTCGAACTCACCCGCCGTGACCAGGTGGCCGTTGACGTACATGCGCATAGCGGCGCCAACCGCCACCACAAGGACGTGGTTGGTCGTACCAGGTCCCACGTTGATAGCTGCGCTTTCGTCGAAGAAGCTGCTGCGTGAAAGCATCCCGTCGTTGACCTGGCCCAAAAACGCTGTGCCGTTGGCCATCACCAGTGCAAAACTGCTCGACTCGTCCGACGCCCGGAAGCGCATTCCACACCCGGACTCTGGCCCGCTGGGGTCCAGGCGTGCATCGAACGCCAGTACAAAATCTCCAAACGTCCGGCCTCGGCCCAATTCGTAGTAGCTGAAACCACTGGCCGACGTGCTGCCAAAACTACGCGGTACCTGCAGCGAGATTTCTCCACCAGCGGGTATGATTCCCTGGCTGTTGAGGTCGCTCACAATGCTGCTAGGGCTCCCACTGTCCCAGGTCGTAAGTGTTGTCCCGTTGGCTGGCGGCGCAGCGGTGGGTGTCCTGCGTGCCGCGGTCGCCGACGGTGCGACCAGAGTGTTGGCGGTCGGACGGTACGGCTGGCCGGAAGCGGGCGTGGCAGTCGGAGCCAGGGCCAACGACGGCTCTGGCAGCCAACCCACGTAATCCAGGTTGGGCGACAGCGCCTCCGGCAGCACGCCCGGACTGGTGATCACCAGGTTATCAAACTGCACCGCCAGCGGATCGGGTTGGCCAGAGCCGGTGGCCACCGCTAGCGCCATACCTCCCTCGCCCTCAACCGCCGCGGGGAGCGCGACCTCGCCCACCGACTGCCGGTTGAAAAACACCTGCAACTGGTTGCCGCTGACCAATACGCCGAGATGGGGTGTCCGGTCGGCGGGGTCGATCGCAGGCGAGATGGTCCAGGGCTGGATCGCGCGCCAGTCGCCATTATCGAAAATGTACACCGTCCAGTCACCATCGCTGCTCAGCGTAACCGACACAAAGCGCCCACCGGTTCGGTCCACGCGCAGCAAAAACCCATACTCGAAATACGACGGCGATCCCACGATAGCCACGTCCGCCTCGATGTACATGTCTGACCAGGGACGGTATGCTTCCGGGCCAATGTAGCTGATGGTGTCGCCTTCGAAGACATCCATTTGCATCACGCCCTCGCTGACACGCGAATAGGCGGTCGTATTCTCGACCGCACCCCACGTCATTTCCAGCGGACTCGCCCCCTCGCTGAACCGCTCCCACCGGTCCAGGTGGGCATAGCCAGGTAGCAGCAGCACGCGATAGCTCCCACTGGTTGATCCGGCGGCGCGCAGCGTCACCCGGTATGTGCCAGACTCCGGCGCGCGGGCTGCCTCAACCGCCGTACCACTATCCAGCATGGGACTGTTGGCCAGCATCTGTCCCAGGGGATCAGAAATGCTCAGTTCCAGCGCCAGGTCACCACTGGTGGGCCAGGCCACCAGCGAAAAGACCGCGTTTTGGTGGAGGGACATGGTATACACCACCTGCTGCGCACCAGGACCGAGTTCGCCTTCCACAGGCTGCATGTAATATATCACCTGGCGCGGCGGCTGGGATGCTGCGCGCTGCGGGCTGAACCACAGCACCAGCCCCACTAGCGCGATCCCGGCAATTCGCCCGGCTGTTCGTTTCCACCTGGTCCTGCCAGCCATATGCCTGACATGCCTCCCCACCCAGCAACTGTGTGCTAGATCATCCACTCCGACACCTGCTGCTCGATAGCCGCCAGCACCGCGCGGAAATCGTCGCGTTCCAGTTCAGCTCCATCTTCCCACCGGGCATCTTCCAGCTTCAGCAAGCGGCGCTGTTCAGCTACAGCGCTGAGGTCTGTGCTGGATTCGGTTTCCTTGCGTGGACGCAGCCGGACAAACTGCTCCAGACTGGCTAACGCCTCCGCTTCCTTTTCCGGCATAAACGTGTACACAATCGTTTCCGCATCATCTTGCAGCAGGTGCAACGCCATACAGTACCAGCCGCGCGGGATACGGGTCCGCCGCCGCCGGACGGTGAAGCGCCACGCTTTGACATTGACCGTCTTTTCCCAGTCGATGACCGTTTCCACCGGTGGCATCCGCCGTTCATCCCGCATCACCAGTCCGTTTGCCGTCAACATGACAAACCGGCGGCTGGGGAACACATATTTCAGCACCCACTCGTAGAACATGCCAAAACCGATCAGCGCAGCAACATCGACCGGCAGCACAATACAAGCCGGGTTGACGCCGTTGGCCAACACATTACCCAGGATATTCATCCCCAGCACATGCCACACCAGGGTACTGCCAATCGTCAGGATCGGCACCAGCAGCCGCACACTGAAGTGTTCCTGGTCCACTCGGAATTCTTGCCCAGTGGAGGTCCCATCCGGGGCTGACGCTTGAGTCGGATTGTCGGTAGCCATGCAACGCTCCTTAGGATTTTTTCGGTCCTTGCGCGCCTGTGTCATCCGTGCCGGTGGTCGTCTCTGATGGCGAATCCGGCGGCTTCTCAGCCAGCGGTTTCTCTGTGGATGGCTTCTGAACCGATTTCTCCGGTGCAGTACCCACAGAGGAGCCTGCGTCTGGGGGTTTCCCCACAGCTGCGTCTGCGGTGTCTGCCGCAGATTCATCTGCCGATTGCTCCGCAGCTTCGTTGGCAGGTTTCTCCACCGGCTTGGTCCCCGCCGCGTCGCTTGCTGCTTTCGCAGCTTGTGCCGGTTTCTCCGCCGCGTCGCCGGCTGGCGTGTCTGCCGCTGGCAGCGCGGCTGCATCTTCCGCCGGTTTCTCCGCTGCCACACCCGTCGCCGGTTTTTCAGCGCCAGTATCCGAAGGTGAAGCTGCATCCGCAGGTTGCTCTGCGGCGTCTGCAGCAGCCGGAACCGACGTATTGCCCGGCGAGGCCACTGGCATAGCCGCGTTGTCCGGGCCTGCCGACGCTGCTTCCTGCCACAGCGCCGTCATCGTGGGCGCGGTCGGTGAGTCCGCCTCGGTGAAGGGACGCAGCTTGCGCGGCGGGGGCATCTCCCAGATTCCCCGCTGGCCCAGCATTTGCTCGACTTCGCGTCGCAGCCGGATCGTGTCGAACGGCTTGGTGACATACAGGTCAATGGTACTACCCGCAAACTCCTGCCGCCGTTCAGGTTTTTCGCTCATCACGGTCAGCATAATGACCGGCGTGTCCTTCAACTGGTCGTCGGCCCGGATCGCGTCATACACATCCCACCCGCTCATTTCCGGCATCATCACGTCCAGCATCACCAGGTCCGGCTGTAGTTTGCGGATCACGGCAAGCCCGTCGACTCCGTTGTCGACCGTGTGCAGTTCGATTTCCGGGCTGTCGAGTACCACGCGCAGTAATTCGGCGATTTCCAGTTCGTCCTCGACCGAAACAACCGTGAACACCATCGGACACCCTTCCTTGTGTGGGAACACTCGGCTTTTGTTCCCCTAAGGATAGCACGATTCGAGCATTCGCCCGAAATTCACCACCGCATCGCCTGGCGGTGTGCAGCGGGGATCTGCCGGGATTCCCGCTCATTAAAATGCGAAGAGCGCCAGATGACACTGACGCCCGCTATGTAAGCTGTACTTGGATGTGACCCTGTCGTTAAGTATAAGGTTTTACCGCCAGCGCCCCGATCAATGGTGTCATATCCTTGAGATTATGTGTGTAGAGCGGCAGTTGCAAGTGCTGCGCTATTGCGGCTATCAAACAATCATTCATTCCGATGTGGTGGCTGAACTGGAACCGCTCGAGCAGTGTCATGGCCCACTGTTGGCTGGAAACCGTGAGATATGGCGGTTCAAACTGATCGAGAATGCTTTTGCAGCGCACCTGGTCGGTCTTTCCCGTTGCGCCTTCCATGACCTCCATAAGAATCGGCGGTGGGGACTGTCGTCTTCAGGCGACAGGGGAAACCGCCTCTCTTCTTTCCTTGATGTACAAAATCTGATAGACTACTCGTAATACGGTCCACTGGCCCTGGTGATAGAAGGATCATAGCCTCAGCACCCTGCCGGACGCGGCTCTTTAA
>JAADYV010000283.1 GCA_010092855.1 Chloroflexota bacterium
GAACTATGCCCAGGCGGAACGGGCCTATTCGCGCGGGTTGGCGTGGGATGCCACCACGCTCAAACAGCACCCCAAGCGCGAGCCGTTCTATGCGCTGTATGCCCTGCGTGCCGAAGCCCGCCAGCAATTGAGTAGCACCGATGGGGCTGACGGTGGTACACTAGAGCGCAGCAGCATGGCGGACCTTGACGTGGTCAGGCAAGGTTCCCAGGGTGACATCTATGTCCCGCTCTTTCTAGCAGCCCTGGCAGGCAACTGGACGTGCGACACCTTCTTCGAATTCGACTACTCCACCCTGGGGGATGATAATGAGCAGCCCTGATGCGGCAGATCTCACATTTGAGCAAGCCTTCGCCCACCTGGAGGAGATCGTCGCCCGTCTCGAAGCCGGTGAGTTGACACTGGACGAGGCGGTTGACCTATACGAACGCGGGCAGCAGTTGGCCCAGGTATGCGGTGACCTGCTGGACGCGGCGGAACTCCGGGTCCGGCACATCAATCTCGACGGCACCCTGGATTCGGTCGATTGACACAAGACACAGGTGCACTAGTAGATCGTGGCCTTGTGCAACATACATTCCCATGCTACAAAAAGTTATATAGGTACAGGCTGGCATCGACGGTGAGGTCAGGATGATCGACAAGAAAATCATCGCCAACAAGTATGAAGTCTTAGAACCCATCGGCCAGGGGGGTATGGGCGATGTTTTTCGTGGCCGGGATACCCAAACGGGCAGCCCGGTCGCCATCAAGCTGCTGCGCGCCGACATAATGTCCGCCCGACCCAACCTTCTGGAACGTTTCCAGCGCGAAGGTGAAGTGCTGCGCCAGCTCAATCATCCCAATATCGTCAAAATGCTGGACACGGTGCAGGACGGTCGCCAGAGCTATCTGGTGATGGAATACGTGGGCGGCGGTTCGCTGCGCGACCTGCTTAAACAGCAGCCCACGCTGCCGCTGGGTCGCATCGTGGAGATCGCGCTGGAAGTGGCCGACGCCCTCACGCGCGCCCACCACCGCAAGGTCATTCACCGCGACCTTAAACCGGCCAACATCCTCATCGCCGAAGATGGCACCCCGCGCCTGACCGATTTTGGTATTGCCCGGCTAGAGGGACGCTCGCACCTGACCGATACGGGTTCGCTGCTGGGCACCTATGCCTACATCAGCCCAGAGATCTGCCGCAGCGAGGAGATTGACGCGCGCACCGATATCTGGTCATTCGGCATCATCCTCTACGAAATGTTGACCGGGCATCGCCCCTTCGAGGGCGAACACACCGCCGCCACGCTGCTGGCGATCATCAACAACCCGCTGCCGGATATTACCCAGTACCGGCCCGAAACGCCCCCAGCCCTGGTCCAGTTGATCTATCGCATGTTGGACAAGGACCCCAACCAGCGCATCGCCAGCGCGAGGCGTGTGGGAGCCGAACTGGAAGAGATCGCCAAATCGCTGGATATGTCCATTCGAAACGCTATCGGCATCAAACCGGGCCAGCCCTCCCGCTTTGCCACCACATCGCCGTCAACATCTGGGGGCACTCCCCTGCCGCCGCAGGTCAATCCGGCCACGGTCGAGTTGTCGCGCCAGGACGTAGCCAGTGCAGTGTCGGCTGCGCCACCCACCACCTCCCCTACCACGGCTCCGCCCCCGGCTGTGGGTCCCGCCGCCCCCCGGCGCAGCCTGATTTTAGGCGTAGCGGGCGGTATCATCGGGGTGCTACTCGCCATCGGCATCTTGCTGGCGATTGCGGTACTGGGCGACAAAGATGACGAGTTTGAGGCTGTGTTGGTGGACCCGGTCGAGCCGGGCGAGTATCTGGTGTTGGTGGCCGAACTGGAGCCGCGCCCCGGGGCCACAGAACGTGACGTAACCCGGTTCATCGTCGAAGACCTGGCGCGCGTTTTCGAAGAAGAGATGCCCGACTCGCAGATTCGGGTGCGGGCCTATCCCCAGATGATCACGTCGGATGACAATGCCCAGCTTGCAGCAGAAACCAACGATGCGCTGATCATCGTATGGGGCAACTACTCGCAGACATCCATCAACCTGCACCTGCAACTGGGCGTAACCACAGCGTTTGAGTATATCCAGATCGAGCGTGAAATGCTCGAACAGAGCACCAACCTGGATGTGCGGTTGGGCGACGAACAGCAGCAGTCGGTTGCGCCCCAGGTGCTGACAATGCTCAGTGTGCTGCTGGCTGCCGACGGCGACGGTTATGAAGTCACGCGCGTCATCTCGTTTTTGGACCGGCTGGACGTGGACGCTGCCGAGACGGTCAGCGGGGGGGTGTCCGGCGCGCTGTACGACGCGCACATTAGCTACCTGGACGACACCAATGCGGCCATCCGCAGCCTGGACGACGCCATCCAGTCCAACCCCCGGAACCCGATTCCGTATGCCTTCCTGGGCAGCGCTTACCTGCGAGAAGGCACCTCCTATAGCAAAGTCCGTGACAACATGCGAACCGCCCAACAGTATGGCCCGGAGAACTGGACGCTGCCGTTCGAGATACTGGGGCTGCTGAATATTGTGCAGGGCCGGCAGGATGAGGCGCTGGAAAACTGGGATGCCGTCGTTGAACAACGCCCCGATGACTGGTATCCCATCAACCAGCGTGGGGCCATGTACTACTTCGATGGCGATTATGAACAGGCCCAGTCTGACTTCGAACGCTCGATAGAACTTGGCCCCAACGCCAGCTTCCCCTACTTGTTCTTGATGATGACCTCTCTGCGCGAAGCCGATATTGTCTCCGCTCAGGAATACCTGGAAGTCATCCGGACCGACTATCCTGATCCCGAAGTCTCGACGCGGCTGCTGCACGCAACCTTTGGTACCGAAACGCCGTACCTGATGGCGCCGGTCTTTTCGGCCTTTGGCAACCTGACACTGGGGCAGTACGATCAAGTAGTCGTCGATTCCCAGGAGGCCATTATGATCGATGGGGATGTGTCGGACATGTACCTGCTGCAAGGCGTGGCCTATTGCAGCATGGCCGTTGACGAAACTGACGAAGCACGCCAGCTAGAACTCTACGAACTGGCCGAAGAAGCGTATACCAACGGCATTGCGCACGATCCCGACTTCCCGTTGTTTGTCATCTTGCGCGCCGAAACGCGGATCAGAATGGGAATGGGTCTGAGCAACTCACTCGATGAAACTGACCGCATGGTTATCGAGGAAAGTCCGGCCTGGGCCGAGTTGTCGTCGACGTTGATGGGTCCGATGCTCACCAACAATCTGAACTGCCGCAACCTGCTTAGCTACGACTACAGCGCGTTGAACATCAACCAAGAGGCCGAAACTGCCGGTACAGAATAGGCCCGCCCCCCACGCGCATTTTCGCCGGGGCGACACAACGTCCCGGCTTTTTTGATCCCGTGCGCGCTTTCGCTACAGCACGGCTTTAGCCAGCGCCGCCAGCCCGTCCACGTCGTCCAGGTTGAACCACTGCACCATCACCCGCTGCACGCCCGCTTCGGCCAGCGCACCCAATTGATCCTGGATCTGCTGCGGCGTCCCGACGATCATGCCGACCTCGCGCAGCTTGTCCGGATCGTCGCCATCCAGCTTGAGCTTGAGCTGCGTGTCGTCCTTGCCGAACACCAGGCCGGTCATCAGCGAGCGGCGCACCTCGACGGGTTGGCGTCCGCGCGCGGCCAACAGCGCGTCAAGTTTCGTGCTGCGGAGCTTGAACTGCTCCGGCGAGAGATAAACGCCGTTCCATTCGCGCGCAAAACGCGCCACCAACCCCAGCGTGCGCTCCATCCCGTTGCCGCCAATGAGCAGCGGCGGTCCGCCGGGACGCGACGGGCGCGGCAGCAGCACCGCGTCGTGAAACTGGTAGAATTTCCCCGCGTGGGTATAGGGCGTTTCGCTCTGGAACACCGCCTCGAAGTACAGCAGCGCCTCCTCGAAACGGTCGAAGCGCCCTGCCCCTTTCAGCAGCGGGAAACTGTAGTTGTGGTGCTCACGCTCCTGCCAGCCTGCGCCCACGCCCAGCACCAACCGCCCGCCGGACAGGTCATCAACGGCGCTGGCCATGCGTGCAGTCATGGCCGGGTGCCGGAACGAGACGGGGGTCACCAGCGGCCCGAAATCGATGCGGGTGGTGTTGCTCGCCAGCCACGTCAACGACACCCACATTTCCAGCGAGTCCTGATCCGGGGGGCGATCATTGGTGAAGTGGTCGGAGCGGTATAGCCCGGCGAAACCGAGGTCTTCCACCGCCCGCGCGATTTGCTTCCAGCGCGGCCAGGTCAGCCCCATCTGGCCTTCGATCATAATGGCGACGTCCATGTGATTCCCTCCCAACGAGTGATACGGTCCGTCTACAGAGGTTAGGGGGAGATGACGCGTTTCGCCAATTTGTCGGTAGGTGAAAGGAACGCATGACTGATGCCACGTCCTCTGTGTTCCGATATTGACTTCTAGTTTTGCCCATTCCCGATGATCCCGCGAACCGCAGGTTCGACCCCCGTCAAACAGGGCAGGGACTTGATCACGAAGTATTTCCCCTCTCCACACGCGGCTATGTATTGCCCACAAATCGGGGGGTGCACGGTTTGCAGGCAGAGAAAGATGCGCTGCGCTGCCGCCTGTGGCTCAAAGCACACAGGCTATATCGGAAAGAAGTCTACTGAAGTGACTTCGGTGCTTGTGTTCGCCTGTTTCAATGTGCCGAATACAGAAATCCCATTGGGGCGGTAAGATCGAGTCGCTTGAGCAGACTTTTTCCTGTGTAGCCGCACGGCTTTGAGCCTGCGGCGGCTGGGGCGCACTGTTTTTCGGAACCGAGAGCACAAGTTGGGCAGCAAGATCAATGTGGTAATGTTGAGCCGCGCGGGGAGGAAATCAGGGGGA
>JAADYV010000284.1 GCA_010092855.1 Chloroflexota bacterium
CAGGGCCAAATGCACGGCAAAAAGATCGCGGCCAAGCTGGAACTGTCGGCGTCGGCTGTCTCGCGGCATCTCGGCCAGCTTAAGGACGCGGGCTTGATCACTGAAGAAACGCACGACAACCGCACCATCACTTACCGGCTGCAATGGGGCCTGGTCGCCGCGCTGCCGGACTTGCTGGGCGACTACCTGTACCACTAACTGCTGTGCTTGGGCGAAAGGGACGCTGTTATGGTCCAAACTACCATCTCGAGCGAGCTAGTTCGGCGGTTGTTGGACTTGCCCGGTCGCCAGGTCTGGACCGACTACGATAGTGAAGCCGATGTGCTATACATCAGTTTTCGCAAGCCACAGCAGGCCAACGACAGCGTCATGGCGGACGACGGTAACATCTATCACTACCGGGATGCTGAGTTGGTGGGCGTCACGGTGCTGAATGCTTCCCGGCAGGCGACCGGTTCATAGAGACTCCTTGACTGCGCATCTCAGCGGCTGTTTCCTCTGCGCACACACCCATGCTAGAATGCAAGTAACGATTAGCGAGTGCATGGGAGGCTGTCATCATGCCACTGCTCGGAGGAGGTTCCCCAAACGTTGATAAGCTAAAGAAACGGCGCGATGTTGAGGCGCTGATCCAGGCCCTGCAATTCTCTAACGACAAAGACTCATTCAAGACCCACAAGATACGCCAGGAAGCGGCGGAAGCTCTCGGCGAGATCAAGGACCCCCGTGCGGTGGAGGCACTGCTCGCGCTGCTGGGGGATGAGCCGTGCAATGTGCTGCGCGCGGTGGCCGAGGCGCTGGGCGAAATTGGCGCGGAGCGGGCGGTCGGCCCGCTGACCCAGGCGCTGCGCTGTGACGATTTCCTGGTGCGTGTGGACGCGGCCAAAGCGTTGGGCAAGATCGGTGGCTCCCAGGCGCAGGCGGCGCTGATGACGGCGCTGCAAGACGAACATCCCTACGTGCGCGATGCGGCTGAACTGGCGCTCAAGCAGGATGGCGCGGCGTTGATGTAAGTTGGTTGTAGGTTGGCTGTAGGTTGCCGCGCGTTGTATTCACGCGGCTTTATTTCGTCGGGGAGGGCGTGCGCGTCTGGCGCGGTGGTAAGAACGGCGTCGATGTCGCGGTCGCGCTGGGCGGCGGCGTGTTCGATGGCGTCGGTGTCCAACTCGGTGGCAGGGGGATGGTGGGCGTGCTGCTGGGGGCGAGCGAAAGCGTTGGGGTCGGAGTCAGCGAGATGGCCAGCGTGGGCGTGATGGTGGGCGGCGGCGCAGACGTCAGGCTGGGCGACGGCACGAGCATAGAAGGTGCGCTGGTTGCGGAGGTGGTCGCCGGATTTACGCCCGAATCCACTCCCGGAGCGGCGTCGGTTTGCAGCATTTTCATGGAGACACCCTCTGCAGCCGTTGCGCCGGCGGCTGGGGTTAAAGATAACGCCGCCGGGTCAGGCGACGCTGGGGTCATCGCGGGGTCTTCACCGCTGGGCTGGAACGCCATACTCTCGCCCGGTGGCTCGATGTCCACCCCTGGCAGCGCAAACGTCTGCGCATAGAACTGTCCGCGCGGTCCCAGGTTTTCCAGGCGCTGGTTGTTGTTGGTCGTTAGCTCAAGCGCCCCAGCACTGCTCGTCCGCAGCGTGATGTACTGTTCCCCCTGCATCATCTGCGCCCCCGGTTCGGCGATGTCGTCCATTTGCACGATCCCATCCACCGTAATTTCCAGCCAGGTGCGCTCGTTAACCGTGATCAGCAGTTGCACCGAGTCACCGTCCACCACCAGCGGCGGGCGGTTCGCGGTGTAGTTTGCCAGGCTGAGCATGGCCGGGTCCGCGTTGGGGTCAATGCTGAGTGGTGGTTCTGCGCCGGGCAGCGCGAACGTTTCGTCATACAGTTGGCCGCGTGTACCCACGACACCCAATGCTTGACCGTTGATGATCAGGTTGAGGGCGGCGGCGTTCGAGGCGCGCACTCGCACGCTTTGCTGGCCGACATAGATCAGCGGCTCGTCACCCGGCGCGACCATGCTGTCCGGCTGCACAGCGCCGTCCACCGTCACTTGCAGCCACGTTCGCTGCTCGACCCGGATCAATACCTCGATGGACTCACCTTCCAGCACCAGCGGCGGCGGGGTGATGTTGGTGCCCGGCGTGGGACCCGCCATATCAGCAGCGGGAGGCGATGGGGTTTCAGCCGTTTCAGCCGGCGGGGTGAGGGCACGTGGTTCATCACCAGGGTCATCGGCAGGACCATCCATTTCCGGTGACGCTGTGCTTTCACCCGTTAACTCAGTTTGAATGTCGTCGTCCGGGGAGTCGTCGTCGCTGGCCAGCGTATCGAACAGCCACGTCAGCCCGAACACCAGGCCGATCACGATCACACCAGCCACGATCACGATCACCAGGTTGCCGAACAACCCGCGCTTTTTGCGCTCACGGCGGGTTTTGCTCTTTTGTTCCGGTGGGGCAGCAGGCGGTGCCTGGGGGATCACGCGCTCCAGCGTTTGGGTAGTGCGGATCGATCGGGCGGGCGGTGGCTTGCGGCCCCACAACCGCCGCAGCCCCCCGCGATTCCGCGCTGCTTCCAGTTCGCTGAGCAGCAGCTCAAAGTCCAGCCCCAGCGCGCGGGCATAGTTGCGCAGAAAGCCCTGCGCCTGGACCGGAGACATATCTGCATAGTCGCCGCGTTCTATCGCGTCCAAAAACCGGGCGCGAATACGCGTTTTGCGCGCGGCCTCTTCGAGCGTCAATTCTCGTGACTCGCGCGCTTCGCGCAAACGCTGGCCCAAGACTTCGGCGTCAGTCATGCATTACTCCGCGAGCAAGTCGTATACATCGCCGTCAAAGGTGGCAAGATATTTGCGCCACCCGTCAACCGTCGCCTGCGTGACGCGCGCCGGTATGACCGGCTCCATCACGCGCAGTTTGAGATACGGCGGGCAGTCGTAGGCCACAATGTGGCGCTCATGGTCACAGACAGGACACGTGGCCAGCAGTGTCCAGCGGATGTCTTCGCGCAACACAACCACGACATTTTCCGGTACGTAGGGCGTGCCACACTGTTCGCACGCCATGTACCGGGATACGTAAGCGGCAAACTCCGCCGTCTCGTCGCCTGTCACCGCCATCCAGCGCTGCTACTACTCAGCCACCGTTGTGGGGGATGCTGGTTCGTCTGCTGCGTCTGCTTCGGCCATCGGGGCTGCATCAGCAGCAACGTCGTCGCCCGCTACGTCAGTAGCGACCACTTCGTCGGCTTCGCCCGCTTCGTCGGCAGCTTCTTCCTCTGGCACGTCCTCACCGGCTTCAACTTCCGCTTCTGGCCCCGCGCTCAGGCTGGCCACCGGCTTGCCCTCCAGGTAATCTTCCACTTCTTCTTCGCGGAGGATCACGATCCGCAGGACAGGCGAAACGGTCGCACTCATGCGCACCGGCACCTCGTGGATACCCAGCTCGCGCAGCGGCTTTTCGCTGATGCGGCGGCGGTCGATGTCTACGCCCGTCTTTTCGAGCAGTCCTTCCGCGATGTCGCGCGTGGTCACCGAACCGTAAAGCTTGTTGTTTTTGCCGGCCTTGACGCCGAAAACCAGCTCGACACCGTGAATCTGCTGCGAGACTTCGTCCAGCAGTTGTTGCAGTTCATCGCGGCGCGATTCGGCCTCAGCGATGAGCTGTTGGTTGCGTTCCAGCGCATAAGGCGTGGCCTTGATCGCCAGCCCGCGCGGAATCAGGTAGTTGCGCGCAAAGCCGTCGGCCACGTTGACCACGTCGCCTGCAACACCATGTTTGTAAACCCGTTCTGTGAGAATAACCTTCATTGAAAACCTTCCTGGTTCTCGATTTTGCAGAGCGTAATCATACCGCAAACAGGGGGCAGATGCCAGGGTCATGTTCACGGTTCCGGAGTGAAGATCGGGGGATAAGAAGGTGACAGTGGGCGCAGCTTTGGCGGAGAATTGTCAGAGGTTCTTGCGCGCTGGCCGTGTAACGGTAAAGTAGAGGTTAAAGACAACCGTACCAGCGTAGAAGGAGAATTGAGTTTGAGAGCGGCAGGTCCCTACATTTTCTCCGGGATGGCGAACGAGCCGCTGGCTCGCAAGATATGTGAGTATCTCGACGTCCCGCTGCGGCCCACTATCGTCGAGCGCTTCAGTCACGGCAGCTTGCGCGTGCAGTTGGGCGAAAGTGTGCGCGACAAGGACGTCTATATCATCCAATCGTTGACCGACCCTGTCCACCGCAACATTATGCAAATGCTGATGATGCTCGATATCGCCCGGCACGGCGACGCGGCGCGCGTCACGGCGGTCATCCCCTACTATGTCTATGGCCGCTCCGACAAAAAGGACGCGCCGCGCATCTGTATCACCGCCAAGCTGTTGGCCCAACTGATCGAAACCTCGGGCGCGGACCGGGTGATTGCCATGACGCTGCATTCCGCGCAGATTCATGGCTTTTTTGATGTGCCGTTAGACCATCTGACCAGCTTGCGCGCGCTGGTCGATCATTTCAAGCAGCAGGACCTCACCGACACGGTGGTCGTCTCGCCCGACGTTGGCTACGCCAAGCAAGCAACCAAGTTGGCCTATGCGCTGCGGCTGCCGCTGGCAGTGGGCAGCAAATTCCGCCTGGACGACAGCGAGGTCGAGATCAACACCGTGCTGGGCAGTGGCAGCACACAACCCCGCCGCGCCATCGTGGTCGATGACGAGATTGCCACCGGTGGCACGATGCTTAAGATCGTGGAAGCCATGAGCAAGCGCGGCACCGAGCGTTTTTCGCTGGCGTGTACGCACGGCCTGTTCACCGGCAACGCCATTCAGCGTCTGAACGCGCTAGAGTGTGTCGACGAGATCGTAACCACCGATACGGTGTATGCCCCGCACGCCGAAGATGCGCTGTCCAAGCTGCACTACGAGTCGGTGGCGTCCGTGTTGGGTGACGCGATCATGTGTAACCACGAGGGCAAATCCGTCGGCGAGTTGTTCACCTTTTGGGTAGAGGACATGCCGCCCGACGTCTCGATGGGTTAACTACCTCACAACCGAACACCGATGGACGCCATCCGAAGCATGGACACCATTCCAGGGTGGGCGTGGCGTCCTACCTCCCTCTGCGCCTGTTTGCTGGATGGAGGTTGCGTCGCCACAAACGAGATTTGTGGGTCGGGATTTGGGGCGAAATGCAGTATAATGGCACTAAAAATAACCGGCGTCGCCCGTGTTGGCCAGTCAACGGGCGGCGTTTTTATGAGTGTTGGTAGATGGATGTTTACAAGACTTTTGTGAGGACAAAAGAATTATGACCGACAAGCACGACCCCCACGCGCTGGTGCTGGGCCACGACACATTGACCATCGCAGACGTGGTGCACGTCGCGCGGCACGCCCAGCCGGTGCTGCCGCTGCCCGATCATACCCCACCTGGAACCGACCTCGCGGACCGCATCGCGCGCGTGGAACGCAGCGCCGCGTGGGTGCAGCACACGATGGACGAGATCGAGGCCGCTGCCGCCGAAGACCGCGATCCGCGCGTGATCTACGGCGTGAACACCGGCTTTGGCGACAATGCCGGGCGCGACGTGTTCCGTCACACGGACCAGGCTGCTCGCCTGAGCCGCAACCTGCTGCTGACCCACGCCGTTGGGGTGGGGGACTCCCTGCCACCGGACGTCGTGCGCGCGGCGATGCTTATCCGGGCCAACACGCTGGCGCAGGGTTACAGCGGCATCCGGCGCACTGTGATCAACACGCTGGTGGAGATGCTAAACGCGGGGGTGCTGCCCGTCATGCCCGCCCAGGGATCGCTGGGCGCATCCGGGGACCTGGCTCCGCTGGCGCACCTGGCGCTGGTGCTGAGCTTGCCCGTGCCCGGCGAAGACCCGCATCCCGGCGCGAACGGGCAGGCCGATTACGGGGGCGAACGGTTGGACGGCGCAACGGCGATGGCCACGGGGGCTATCCCGCGTGTGACATTGGGCGCGAAGGAAGGCGTGGCGCTGATCAACGGAACGGCGGTCAGCGCGGGCATTGGGGCGCTGGCGTGGCACGATGCGTTCCAGGCTCTGGCAGCGTCAGAAATTACACTGCTGCTCAGTATGGAAGCGCTGCACGGCTTCCGCGACGCTTACCTGCCGCACCTGCACGCCGTGCGCGGCCACGAGGGGCAGGCGCGCGTGGCGAAATTCGTCTACCGGCTGCTGCAGGGCAGCACACTCGTGCGCGGCGACGCCGACCATGACCTTGATCCCGCCGAGGGCCCGCCCCAGGACCCGTACTCGCTGCGCGTGGCCCCCGTGGTCTTGGGCGCGGTGCTGGACACGATCGAGTATGTCGAAGGCGTGCTCACGCGCGAAATCAACGCCGTGACTGATAACCCGTTGATCTTCACGGCGGACGACGGTCCGCTGCACCTGCCGCGTCTGATCAAGGCCGTTTCTGGCGGCAACTTCCACGGCGCGCCGTTGGGCTATGCGCTGGACTTCCTCAAGATCGCGCTGGCGGACCTGGCCAGCATCTCCGAGCGCCGCACGTTTATGCTCACCGATGGTCGCCTGAGCCGGGGCCTGCCACCCTTCCTGATAATTGATCCGCCGGGTGAGGCGGGCCTGAACAGCGGTCTAATGATCGCGCAGTATACGGCGGCGGCGCTGGTCAGCGAAAACAAGACCCTGGCGCACCCTGCCAGCGTGGACAGCATCCCTAGCAGCGCCAACCGCGAGGACCACGTCAGCATGTGTACCATCGCGGCGCGGCACGCCGCCCAGGTGGTGGCCAATACCCAGGCTGTGATCGCGATTGAGCTGCTGTGTGCGTTCCAGGCGCTAGAACTGCGTTTGCGGCAGCAGCCCGACGCCCATCTCGGCGTGGGGACGGCGGCAGTGATGGACTACCTGCGCACGGTCGAGATCGTGCCGGGGCAGCCGCTGCGCCTGATCGAGCGCGATATGGCGCTGCGGCCTTACGTGGACCGGCTGGTGGAGGTTGTGCGCTCCGGCGCACTGCTGGATGCGGTGCACGCGGTGTTGTAGGAGGGCTTGCTCCCCCTCATGCGCAGGTATATATGGCCACGAGTGTGCTAGCGTATGTTTTCCAGAGAAGGGGCTGTATGGTGCAGTGCTGCCTGTGGCTCAAGCCGCTTTGCTACTTAAAGCACACAGGCTGTATCGGGAAAAGTCAACTAAAGTGCCTCCAACGCCTGGGGGTATTCGGGTCAGAAGAGACAACAAGCGAAACCGTGCAGCAGCCGAAGTCCGGAGTCGCTTGAGCAGACTTTTTTCTATGTAGCTGCGCGGCTTTGAGCCCGCAGCGCATTGGAACACAGCGTTTCTTGCGGGGAATAGCTAAACCAACAACAACATACGGATAACGTATAGCCATCCAGAGGGGGGTAAGAGGTTCCTGCTCTGCGGTGCCCCGCTTGACAAGCACTATACCGTGCGGTATACTGCTCCATGTAAGGACGTGAGCATGGACAACCGGACTGTTTTGCTGGACCGCGCGCTGGAACTGCTCGCGGCGCGGGGTTATGACGCGGTAGGCGTGCAGGAAATCGCGGCTGCTGCTGAAGTCACCAAGCCGACGCTGTACCACTATTTTGGCAGCAAGCGCGGCCTGCTGGATACGCTGCTGGCCGAACGATTCGCGCCGCTACACACCGACCTGTGTACGGCGGCGGCGTATCAGGGCGATCTGCCGTTGAACCTGTACCAGGTAGCCGGAGTGTATTTCGACTTCGCACGGGAAAACGGGCAGTTCTACGGCCTGCTGATGACCGTGCGCCACGCGCCGCCGCACAGCGAAGCGTACCAGGCCGCCCTGCACCTGGAGCGTCGCCAGATCGCGGTGTTGGAGAGCTTGTTCACCCAGGCGCTGCCGCACATGGAGGGGCGTCACCATCGCTATGCGCTCACGTTTTTGGGCATGATCAACGTGTATATCACGCTGGCGGTAGGGGGCGACATCGCGCTAGACCACGAGGTCCAGCACCAGGCGGTGCACCAGTTCATGTACGGCGTTTTTTCGTGACCGTGACCTGTTCGCGCTCTTTTTTTGCCTTGTTCGCTATACCAGTCGGTATATCAGGAGGAAACAATCGTGACCGTTATGACTCGCACCCATTGGGCCACCGATTCCGTGTTTTACCACATCTACCCGCTGGGGTTGTGCGGCGCGCCCTTCGAAAATGACTTCTCCTCGCCCGCCGTCCCACGCCTGGAAATGCTCTACGGCTGGCTGGACCACCTCGACTACCTGGGCGTGAACGCCGTGTACCTGGGGCCACTGTTCGAATCCACCTCGCACGGCTACGACACGGTGGACTACTACCACGTGGATCGCCGCCTGGGGACCAACGACACCCTCAAACACCTCATCGCCGATCTGCACCGGCGCGGTATTCGCGTGATCCTGGATGGGGTTTTCAACCACGTCGGGCGCGATTTTTGGGCGTTCTACGACGTGCGTCAGAATCTGCAAAATTCGCCCTACTGCGACTGGTTTGCGGGCCTACGCTTCGACGCCCGGAGTCCGAATGGCGATCCGTTCACCTATCTGCCCTGGGAACACCACTACCAACTGGTCAAGCTGAACCTTGACAACCCTGCCGTGCGCGCACACCTGCTGGGCGCGGTCGA
>JAADYV010000285.1 GCA_010092855.1 Chloroflexota bacterium
GGCGTGTTGGAGCATGTTGACGATTTCCAGGCCGGGATGCGCGAGATTACGCGCGTGCTCAAACCGGGGGGAATATTGCTGTTGGGGCTGCCCTTCCGCCAGGCGCTGCACCTGGAGCCGCACGACTACTGGCGTTTCACCGAGTATGGGCTGCGCTACCTGCTGGAGGACGACTACGACATTCAACGCCTGGACCCGATTAACCTGACCGTGCCCAAGTTCCCGGCGTCGTACTGGATCAAGGCGCGGAAGAAGTAGCCACCATGCGCGTTGCCTTCCTGACACCGGAGGTTATTCCCGCCTATGGCTGGGCGCGCTACGGCGTGGACCTGGCGTATGCCCTGGGGCGGCAGAGGGTTGAGGTGGTCGCCGTGACCCAACGCGGATCGCTGCCACCCGATGCGGCGCACCTGCTGGCGGATGTGCGCCCGGTCCTGCCACAGCTCTATCCGCCGGTGCGCGGCTTCCTGGCCCGGTCACTGCTGGCGCTGCCGCAGACCCGGCGCGCGGTGGCCGATTGTGACCTGGTGCACGTCATCGCGGAGCCGTATACCCCGTTGGGTGCGCTAGTGGGAGGGCGACGTCCGCTGGTGGTGACGGCGCACGGCACTTACGTCCCGATGACGGCCCGGCGGCGGCTGGTTGGTGGCCTGTATCGCCGGGCCTATTGCCGCGCAGCGTTGATCGCCGTCAGTCGCTACACGGCAGAGCAAGTACAATCCGCGCTGCCCGGCGTTGATCCGGTCGTGATCCACAACGGCGTACACTACGACCAGTTCCAGCTTCCGGCAGACTGTCCCCCAGAAAAGACGGGACCGGTCGTGCTGGCCACCGGCGGCGTCAAGGAACGCAAGGGCACGCACATGCTGGTCGCGGCGCTGGCGCGCGTGGTACAGCAGGTGCCCGATGTCCAACTGGTGGTCACCGGTGGCCAGGAACCCGCATACCTGGCGCGGCTGCAATCGCAGATCGCGCGGTTGGGATTGGCGGATCGCGTGCTGCTGCCCGGTCATGTCACGCAATGTGAGCTGCTGGGCTGGTATCAGAGCGCGGACGTGTTTGCGCTGCCGTCGCAGAACGTGGGCCAGAAGTTCGAGGGCTTTGGCCTGGTGTTTCTGGAAGCCGGGGCGTGTGGGCTGCCCGTGATCGGCACCACTGGCAGCGGGGTGGAAGAGGCCGTGATCGACGGCGAGACCGGGCTGCTGGTGCCCCAGGACGACGCCGACGCGCTGGCGGACGCCATTGTGCGCCTGTTGACGGACCGGGCGCTGCACCAACGCCTGGGCACCGCCGGGCGCGAACACGCACGCCAGCAAGATTGGTCCCACATCGCGGAGCGGGTGCAAGCGTTCTACGGGCAGATTTTGGGCTGAAGTGGTATGCTTACGCGGAAATGGTGAGCGGAAAGTTACAGCAGGCAGCCTCAATGCATATCGTCATGCTTTCGGACAATCTACCGCCCGAAGCGCCCGGTGGGGCCGGAAAAATCGCGTGGGAACTGGGCCGGGGCCTGATTGCCGCCGGGCACCGGGTTACGTTTGTGACCACCGTGCGCGACGAAACCCGCGTCGAGAACCGGCACGGGATCACGGTCCACGCCCTGCACGCACAGTATCCGGCGCGGTTTTCCGCCTGGCTGGGATTGTACAATCCCTGGACCGTTATCCCGCTGAACAACCTGCTGCGCGAGCTGTCGCCGGACGTGGTGCACGCTCACTCAATCAGTTGGTATCTGAGTTACCACAGCCTCGTCATCGCGCAATATGCAGGAGCAGCTACTGTCTTCACTGCGCACGACGTGATGCCCTTCGCCTATGGTAAACTCTCTCATTTCGCATCACCGGACCGCCCGGATCAACTAGACGGCTGGGATTACCGCCTGCCGCCGGGTTACAACCTGCGCCGGATGCGGCTGCGCTGGAACCCATTTCGCAACCTGTCGATCCGGCACACGATGTTCCATTTTGTTGACCGGCGGGTGTCGGTAAGTCATGCGCTGAAGCAGGCATTGGAAGCCAACCGGCTGCCCCCGTTCCAGGCCGTGCACAATGGCGTGGACCCGGCGGCGTTTGCCGTGCCAGCGGCGAGTGTGGCGGCGCTGCGGCAGCGGCTGGGGCTGGAGGGGCGGCGCGTGATCCTGTTTGGCGGGCGGCTCAACCGGATGAAGGGCGACCTGCAACTGCTGGCCGCCCTGCGCAAAGTGAAAGCGCAGGTGCCGGATGTGACGCTGTTGGTGCTGGCGCGGTCTTCAGACTATGCTCAAAGCCTGGTGGCCGATCATCTAGATTTGACGACGACGCTGGTGTTCGGCGGCTGGCTGCAAGACGCTGAGCTGGCTGCCGCATACCGCCTGTCCCATGTGGTCGCTTCCCCCTCGATTTGTTTCGACTCGTTCCCGACGATGAACCTGGAGGGTATGGCTGCCGGGGTGGTACCGGTGACGACGTGTTTCGGCGGCGGTGGTGAGGCCGTGCTCGATGGCGAAACGGGGTTTGTGGTTAATCCATACGATGTCGATACGCTGGCGGACCGGTTGATCACAGTGCTGACCGACGATGCATTGCGAGCGAAAATGGCCGAAGCAGGCCACCAGCGGTTTATGCAATCCTTCACGTTGGAGCGACAGGTGAACGCTATGCTGGATGTCTATGCAACCGCCCTTGACAAGAAGCGCCGGGAAGAGGCAAACGGGTGATCATGCCGGAGACACGCTACAAAGTTGGTTGGCTGGCGCGCGGGCTGCTGCTGGTATTTGGTCTGCTGGTTGCATTGGTACTGGTCGAGATCGGTGGGCGGGTGGTGGCCGGCTTTGAGCCACTGCCCCGCTGGACCCAACGCTTCAATGCGAAAGTGGGGTATGAACTGCGCCCGCACAATGAATATACCTACGCCAGCGTGAACGGAGAATTCGAGAACCTGGTCCGCACCAACAGTCGCGGTTTGCATGACGTCGAACACACGCTCGATAAGCCGCGCGATACGTTTCGCATCCTGATCGTGTCGGATTCCTACGGGCAGGCACGTGAGGTGCCGTTGGCGATCAACTTTGCGCGCCAACTGGAAGTGCTGCTGAACGCAAACCCGGCCCAGCCGGTCACTTTCGAAGTGATCAACGCCGGGCAGTTTGGCCTGGGGACCACGCAGGAATACCTCTATTACCGGTACGAGGGGAGCAAATACGATCCCGACCTGGTGCTGCTCGGTTTTTACGTTGGCAATGACGTGGTGGATAACCACGCGCCGCTCATCCGGGCCTGGAACGACATAAATACGGTCGATTTTCCCTACTATTCGCCCGACGGCACGCTGCACCAACCCGGCACCACGACCCGGCGGCAAACCATGAGCTGGCTGCGGAACAACGTGTACCTGGTTCATGCCATTGCTACCGGTGAGCAGCCAGACCGCGTTGAAGTCGGCGATTCGGACCTGTCTGGTGCGGCTTTGCGGGTGCCGATGGGTATCTACCTGCCGCCCGACGACGTGTGGCAGGATGCCTGGGCGGTGACGGAACTCGTGCTTGGTGAATTTGACACCGAGGTCGCCGGCGATGATGCGCAGTTGGCTGTGTTTGTCATCCCGGATCGCCGCCAACTGTATGCAGCCGACTGGGACGCGACGCTGGCCCGCCTGCCCGATCTCGACCCGGCTGCGCTTGACCGGGAACGTCCGACCCGGACGGTGATCGATATCCTGGGCGAACTGGACATTCCTGCGCTTAACCTGCTGGAGCCGTTTCAGGCCGCAGACGAGCGATTGTACTTCGAGGGCGATGGCCATTTTAACCCCGCCGGGCATACGCTCACCGCGCAGACCCTGGCCACCTGGCTGGTTGATACCGAGTTGATTCCCCTGGCAGACGTGGGAGGGACCCCAGATTGAAACTCTTTATCATCGTTTCCTCCCTGGACCTGACGCAGCCCTTCAGCGCTACCCCCGCCTGGTGGCAGTTGTTCAAGGGGCTGTACGAGATCGGCGTGGACGTGATCGCGGCCCCATATCAAGGCCCGGCAATTGAGTCCCCGTGGTGGCGCGCGGCTCCCAACCCGACCCGGCGCGAAGGGGACGCCTTCAAGCTGCTGCGTGATAGCTGGCAGCGCTTCGGTGGACGCGGTCCCACCCAGGCCAGCGGCGAGCAGGTGGAGGGCGAAAGCCTATCGGACCGGCTGGTGCGGCGCACGGCCCAGACCGTGATCGCTCCCCGCTGGCGACGCTACATGGACCGCATGTTGGCCCAGCACCCGGATATCGACGCCGTGCTGGTCATCACCGTGCCGCTGAACCACGTCACCGGGCTGGCGCGTCACATCACCGAACGGCACGACAAGCCGGTGTTTTTCTACGATGGTGACGTGCCCGCCTCGCTGCCCAACTTCCGGGGTTTTGCGTCCGGCTTTCGTTTCTACCAGGGCGCGGACCCGCCCGAATACACGGCGTTTTTCTCCAACAGCCTGGGCGGAGCGGAAGGCTTGCGGGAACTGGGTGCGCGCGCCGTCCATCCGCTGTACTACGGTGCCGACCCGGACCTGTTCGCGCCGCTCGACATTGCGCAGGATATCGACGCATTTTTCTATGGGCATGGGCGGGAATATCGCGCCGAGTGGATCGACGTACTGCTGCGTGACGCGAGCCAGGCGCTGCCGGAGCGACGGTTTGCCGTGCGCGGTACCCACCTGGGCGACCTGGGCCGGGTGGAACTGCTGCCCTACCTGTCCTTTAGCAAGCTGCGCGAATATGCCTGCCGCAGCAAGCTCAACCTGGTGATCACGCGCAAAGCCCACGCGTCGGTCTTCGCCTCGTCCAGCTCGCGCCCGTTCGAGCTGGCGGCACTGGGTGCGTGCATGGTGTGCAGTCCGTATGCGGGCATCGAAACGTGGTTCGAGCCGGGCCGCGAGTTGATCGTGGTGGGCAGTGGCGAAGAAGCGCTGGACCGCTACCGCTGGCTGCTGGATCACGACACGGAACGGCGCACCATCGGGGCGGCAGCGCGCGAACGCCTGCTCGCCGAGCACACTTTCCGCCACCGCGCCCGGCAGTTGGTCGAGACGATTCAAGGGTACCTATGAGCGAGAAAACTCCACCGGCCCCGGTCCCGAACCCGGAGCATGATGTTGCTCCACCCCCGGCGATGCTCTCGGCGCAGGCGTTGCACATGGCGCTGGATACGCCCTGGAAGGTGCGGCTGGAACTGCGCCGGATGCTGTGCCTGCCGGCGGCGCGGCTGGTTTTTGCGCTGGCCGGGATCAGTTGGGGGCGCGGCTGGCGCTTGTACGGCGTTCCGATTGTGCAGAAGCACCGCCGCAGTACGCTGACCATTGGCGACCGTCTGGAACTGCGTTCGATCCCGCACAGCAACGCGCTGGGACCATTCCACGCGGTTATACTCTCCACCCGGCGGCCCGGCACAAGGCTTGTCATCGGACGCGGGTTTGGCATGACGGGCGGCACCATCTGCGCCGAGGAGTCGATCACGATTGGTGACGACGTGTGGGTGGGCGGCAATTGCACCATTACCGACACCGACTTCCACCCGCTGGACCTGGCGACCCGGTTGGCGCGCCCGCTGGACGGCGCAACCGCCCCGGTTTCCATCGAGGACGGGGTGTTCATCGGGATGCAGTCGTTGATCCTGAAGGGCGTCACCATTGGCGCGCACAGCGTCATCGGCGCGGGGAGCGTAGTCACCCGCGACATCCCGTCGGGTGTGATTGCGGGGGGCAATCCCGCGCGCGTTATTCGTCCGCTGATGGCCGACCACTCCGGCGAAAACGAGCCGTAAACGTTTCACGAGCGAAAGGCAGCCCTACAAAGCCTATGAATGCACTCTGGTACCTGTTGTGGATCGTGTTCCTGCTGGGGATGGGCCTGTTGGGGCAGTCGCTGCTGCAGCGGGCAGCGCGTGTTGGGCTGGGCGCGGCGCTGTTTCTGGCGCTGGTGGTGGATGGGGTGTGGCTGCTGGCTCCAGTGCTGGACTGGTCCGCCGACCTCAACACGGCGGTTGGGCTGCTGGTCTTTGCATTGTTTGCGGGCAGCGCGGCCCTGGACCCTGGTTGGAGTACCGTGGCCCCAGGCGAGCAGACGATTACGCGCCGCTGGCCCAGTGTGCGCGATGGGGTGTTCCTGCTGCTGGTCATCGCGGGTTTTGGCGCGGTGGTGCTGGTGCTGCCCGTGCCGCTGGACACCGATGCGCAGGGCTTTGGCTACCTGGCGCTGCAACTGCGCGAAAGCGGTGACCATACATCACTCGCCCCCTGGCATCCAGAAATCGACTACCTCTATTCACCCGCTTTTCCCGGCCTGGTCGCGCATCTGAGTGTGGTGTCTGGCCTCGGCATTCACGTTGTGCAGATGATCGTGGGCGCGGGGGCGGCGGTGCTGTTCGTGTGGCTGGCGTATGACCTGGGGAATGAACTCGACGGGCCGCGCATGGGTCGTGCGTTTATGCTGGCGGCGCTGGGCGGGACCGGGCTGCTGACCGCGTTCATGGACTCGCACTATACGGCGGTGCTGGCGCTGACGTTTTCATTGGCCTTCCTGACGTTCGTGCTGCGATACCTGGCCGACCGGCGCGGGACGGATGCTGTCTTTGCCGCCATTTGCCTGGCAGCGGTGCCGCTTTCTCAGCCGGATACCACTCTTGCCCTGATGATCGGCTACGGTCCCTGGCTGGTCGTACTGTGGTGGGCGCGGCCACGCCCCTCCTGGCAAGCCTGGTTGGTGCTCACGGTTGCCATTCCCGCCACTGCACTGTTGATCGTGACGCCCTGGTTATTCAGCATCCGCGATCTGCTGAATTCGAGCATCGAGTCGCCGTTTGAGGTCGAGCTATCGCATCTGGGCACGATGGTGGCCATGCACGGCGGGGTGGTGGCGCTGTTGGCGGTGGGCGGCATGGTGCTCGCACTGCGCCAGCGGCACCCGGCGCAGTTGCTGGCGGTGGTGTGGCTGGCTGGCATCGTGGAATTCGCCGCGCTAGGCTTGCTAGAGCGCACGATTCCCACCCTGGTCGAGCCGCTGCTCAAGTACGACTATCCCTTCAGCCTGGCGTGGCACGGCCCGATCATCCCCTACACCATATTAGGCGGGACAGCGCTGGTCTGGCTGGCGGACCGGTGGGGCAGCGGGCGGCTGGATCGCTGGCTCCACCGGCTGGCGCTGCCGGGGATGGGGCTGCTGGCGGTGACATTGATGGTCTGCGTGATCGGATTTGATATACTATTGAAACTCAGCAAGGAGTACGTCACCTTCTACGGCGCGTTTTCATCTGAGGCGGACGTGGACGCCATGCTGTGGCTGCGCGATCATGCGCCGGACGACGCGCGTATTCTCAACCATCCGGGTCCGCACGAAGGCGACTGGGTTCCCGTCATCACCGAGCGGGACACGGTCTTTTTTCGTCCCCAGCCGTTCTTCCGCCATACTGAATATTCCGAAGCCGAACAGGATGCCTTGCGCGCGTTCTGGCTGAATCCGACTGATCCCGCGAATGCTGAGCGGTTGCGCGCGGCAGGGGTGGATTACGTGCTGGTACCGCAGGTGTTTGGCGATCCAGAGAGTTATGACGACATGATTCGCTGGCAGCGTCCCTTGCCCGAAGCCAGGTCGTATGCAGCGGCTCCTATCAGTGAGGAGATTCCCTTTTTGCGGTTGGTGTATGAAAAGGACGGGGCGCAGGTGTACTGGGTGCTGCACGCAATGACCCCGCCTGGGGAATGAGCGGCGGGGTCGAAGGATAATGCGCGTCGCAGGCAACCTGAGGTTGCTAACGATACAAGTAATACCAAACACTGCGGTGTTTTGTCAAATTTTCGTCATCCATTCATAAGGTAAGCGCCAGTTGACAGTCATGTTGGCGCAAGTACAATGTCTTGACATATTGTTCATGTTCGGCAGTTAGAGACATGGATATTTCGCTTATCACCTCTGTATACCGCGCCGCCACGCACCTGGGTTCCTACGCCGGGTACGTGGTGGATGTGGCAACGCGCATCCGTGCGGTGGGGCTGGCGCTGGAAATCATCATCGTGGCCAATGACGCCACGCCCCCGGAACGCGCAACGTTGGAGCAGTTGGCCGCTGCGACAGCCCAAGATGCAACCGTGCGCGCGCTGTACGTCCCGCGCGAGACGATTTACGCCTCGTGGAACCGGGGCATCCGCGCCGCGACGGGCACCACCCTCGGCTTCTGGAACGTCGATGACCAGCGCAGCGCAGCAGCCCTGGTGGAAGGCCACCGCTTGATCCAGGACGGGTGCCGGTTGGTGTATTTCCCCTTTCTGGAAGTCCAGCCGCGTCAGGTGTTGGGCCTGTGGCCAGTGGAGCGCGAATTCCCCAGCCGCACCCCGCCCTTCGACCGCCGGGATTTTTCGGAGCATATGTATGTGGGGCCGTTCTTTCTCTTCGTCCGCGACCTGTACCAGCAGGTCGGCCCGTTTGACGAGGATTTCCGCATTGCGGGTGACTTCGAGTGGGCGGTGCGCGCGGCGGCGGTGACCGACTTTTGCCATGCGCCGGTGCTGGCGGGACGGTTTGTGCTGCACGGCGGCAACCTGAGCGGCACGCAAAATCCGTTGCAGCAAGTCGAAGACAACATCATCCACTTGCGGCGGGAAGCGTGGCGCTGCCTGCTGCCCGCCCAACCGGACCTGATGCGTGACTGCTGGTTCTCATGGGGTAGCCAGGGCCAATCGCTGTCCCCAGAGATTGAGGCGCAGTTATGGGGGCCGGATGCAGCGGCGCGGTATGCTGCATGGCTCCGCGAACAGCAGGTCCAACGCCGCCGGCGCTGGCGTGTCCAACTGGCCGAGATGCTGCGCAGTGCTCCGCGTTGGGTTATCAACCGGGCCGGGCTGCGAACTTATCTGGCGCGGTGGGGTGTGGTAAAATCGGTGGCGATGACGGCGCAGCCCAAGCAGCTCCGAGAATGGCCCGATGACTGAGGTTTCCCCGCTGGTCAGCATCATTATTCCCGCCTACAACAACCGGCGCACGATTTGCGACGCGGTAGACAGCGCGCTGGCACAAACCCACCCCCGCTGCGAGATCGTCGTGGTCGATGACGGCTCAACTGATGGCACGCGCGAACTGCTCCAGGAGCGCTATGGCGACCGCATCCAGATCATCCACCAGGCGAACGCGGGTCCCGCTGCGGCGCGCAACGCCGGTTTGTGGCGCGCCCAGGGCGACTATGTCAACTACCTGGATGGGGACGATTTGCTGGCTTCCACCAAGATCGCGCGCTGCCTGGAGGTGATCGACCAGCAGCAAGACTCCGTTATTGTGTACACCGGTTTCCAATTTGTGGCGGCGGACGGGGTGACGCCGTTGCCCGCCGAAACTCCCCCCGCGCCGTCGGGTGATATTTTCTGCGACCTGCTGCTGGGCAGCCCGATCACGATCCATGCGCCGCTGGTGCCGCGCCAGGCGCTGATCGATGTGGGCGGCATGAACGAAGATTTGCAGCAGTCGGAAGACCGGGACCTATGGGTGCGGCTGGCGCAGGAGCATGACTTTCTGTATGTGGACGAGCCGCTGACAATGTACCGGCTCCACGACGATGCGCTGCACGTTGATGTGCAGCAGCGATTGGAAGGGCGCTTGATGGCGCTGCAACTGGCCCGATACTATCCCAAGCGCCAGGCGTGTTATGATGACGCGACGTATGATCACCTGGTGGCGGGTACGCATCACCAGCTGGCGGTGGTGTACTGGCAGCACGGCGCGCGCGTGTTGGCCCGTGGCCAGTTGCGGTCCGCGCAGGCCCTCGCCCCGTCGGCGATGCGGCGGGTGCTGCTGGCGATGAGTTATGCGTTTCCGGCCCGCGCGGTGACGTGGTTGGAACGGGTTATCGGTGTAGTCAAAGGAAGGCGACAAAGTGGAACCGCTGGTTAGCATCATCATACCTACCTATAATGACCGGCGCTATGTCTGCGACGCGGTAGATAGCGCGCTGGCGCAAATCTATCCCCACTGCGAGATCATTGTGGTGGATGATGGCTCGACGGACGGCACCGCCAACCTGCTGCAAGAACGGTATGGCGACCAAATCCGCCTCATTTGCCAGGAAAACCAGGGCGCAGCCGTCGCACGGAACACCGGCCTGCACGCTGCCCAGGGTGAGTACATTCAGTTGTGCGATGCGGACGACCGACTGCTGCCAGAAAAAATCGCGCGGTCGCTGGCCGTTTTCCAGGCACAGCCCGAAACGGCGCTGGTCTACACCCGCTACCAACCCCTCGAATCCGATGGCCGCACGTTCGTACCCGTTGTGATCGAGCCACCACCCCCCGATAAGTTGTTCTGTGAACTGTTACAGGTCAACTTTGTGCCGCACGGCACGGTTTTGGCGCGTCGGAACGTTGTGTTGGCTGTCGGCGGCTATAATCCGGAGTTGCCGCCAGCGGAAGACTGGGACCTGTGGCTGCGGTTGGCGGCAGCAGGACACCGGTTTGCATGGGTAGATGAAGTGCTGATGTTGTACCGGTTGCGACCCGGCAGCTTGCATACAAACACGATTCGGATGAGCGAAAGCCGCCTTAAGATTGTCCAACTGGCGCGGCATTATCCCTGCCGCAACGACTGTATGAATGACGCCGCCTACGACCGATTCGAGGCTGGCCGCCATCACCAGTTGGCGATGGTGTACTGGCAGGCTGGACGGCGCGCTGATGCACGTCACTCGTTCCGGACTGCCCTGGCGCTCGATCCGTCGTTGCAGCGGCGCATCAATATGTTGTTGGCCCACCTGTTTCCAGCCCGAATCGTCTTGTGGATCGATGGCCTTGTGACCCGAGTCCGAGGCCAGGCTTGATATTACTTCCAGGCGTGGTAAACTAACCGTAGATGCCCCCGTAGCTCAGGGGATAGAGCGCAGGTTTCCTAAACCTGGCGTCGGCGGTTCGAATCCGTCCGGGGGCACACTTCTTACGGCCAGCACAGCGACTTTGTGGCTGGCTGTAATATTTTGGGCAGCCCGGTGCGCCCGCGCGTATAATCTGCGGCGACGTTCAAGTGGTGTCGAAACGAGGTAGCGATGAACCGGCGAAGTAGAAGAACTTTGTGGCTCGTGAGTATGTTGATTTTGGCCGTGCTGGTGCTGGCGGCGTGTGGTAGCGCTGATGACCCGTCTGAGGAAACAGCAAAGGGCCGCGTGGTTATTTCCCAGGCGTTCGACCAGCCTGGCCTGTGGGAAGAAGACACGGCACAAACGGAAAGCGGTGCCGAATACCAGTTTGTGGCCACCCTTTCAACCGAGAATGGCCGGTATGTGATCGATCACCAATCCACCGATGGCAATTCGTTTTCGTGGGGAGTCGGCGCACGGACCGTGCCTGCAGACGTGATCATCGAAGTCGAAACCGAGCAGCTTAGCGCAGACGAAGATAACCTGTACGGGATCATGTGCCGGGTGACCCCGAACAGCAGTGGCGAACTGGGCGGATATGCCTTCCTGATCAGCGGTGACGGGCACTTCGGCATCGCCACCGTGCGCAAAGGGAGTTTTGACCAGCGTCCGCTGATGGCGTTTGTGCTGGAATGGCGCCAATCGGAGGCCATCAACGAGGGCCAGGCGCAAAACACGATCCGCGCGGTATGCGTGGATGATTACCTCGCCATTTATGCCAACAACGAGTTTTTGGGCGAAGTGCGTGACGATACATTCGCTGATGGTGGGCAGGTCGGGCTGCTGGCCGGGGCCGAGGATGGTAACGCGATCGCGTTGGCCTTTGACAACCTGGTGGTGTTTGAAGGCACATTAGACGACTAATTCTCCTTAGTGGCGAATCAAAAATCCCGTGCTGGGCATTGCCTCACGGGATTTGTTGGGTACGCCCGGCATGGGCGATAGCTAGGCGGTGAAAGACCGTTGTGGACGTTGGTCCGACGAACCACGAGCCGAAGGCAACTGCATCGTGCGTGAGCGGATGTGGGGAGGAAGCCGGAGGGCAAACGCTGGACCTGATGAACAAGAATCGCGTAGGAGGCATGGAGCGCGGGGTAAGCTGGCCCAAGACAGTGACGCCCGAAAAGGACCAAAGTGGCTCGATGTAAACGCGGCAGGGCTTGGGGGAAAGTTATCGTACCTTATCCGGGGAGGTCTGCGTTTTGACGCAGAAGTCAGCCGAGGCCGAAGTAGTCGATGGAGTAACGACCATCCAGGGCGAGCGGTGAAAGCCGCTTACAGGGCGAAGGGCTGAACGGACAAGGAGTTGAGGAGAAGGATAACGGCACGGACAGCCGGGAACTGTGAAGAGCAGCATCAGACGGGGAGGGAAAGCTGAAGGCTGGAGATAACCGTTTGGGGGCGAGAGGCCGTTATCGGATCAAATGGAAGACGAACGTACTCAACACGAAAGCGTATGGGAACAGACTTTCAGTCGAGAGAACTTGTTCAAAGCCCTGGCGCGTGTCGAAAGCAACCAAGGCGCGCCGGGTGTCGATGGGATGACCACCGAAGAACTGGCAGACCATTTACGCGAGCATTGGCCAAGTATCCGTGCCAGATTGGACGCTGGGATGTACCAACCCAGTCCGGTCAAACGCACGATGATACCGAAGCCGGGCGGCGGTGAGAGGCAGTTGGACATACCAACGGTACTCGACCGCTTCATCCAGCAGGCCATGTTACAAGTTTTGAGCGAAGTTTTCGAGCCAACATTCAGCGACCACAGCTACGGGTTTCGTCCTCCCCATCGAAGTGCGCAGCAGGCCGTACAGGTTGCGCGCAGCTACATCGAAGAGGGCTACACCTGGGTAGTGGATATTGATCTGGCAGAGTTCTTCGACGCGGTACACCATGACCGGCTGATGGCACGCATGAAACAAACCATCAGCTACAAACAAGTGCTGCGGTTAGTGAATGCGTATCTGAAAGCAGGCGTGATGGTGAATGGGATGGTGGTGGAGACCCACGAAGGGACGCCGCAAGGCGGTCCCTTGTCGCCTTTGCTATCCAACATCGTGTTAACAGAACTGGACCGTAAGTTAGAAGAGCGTGGACATCGCTTTGTGCGCTACGCGGACGACTGCAACATCTACGTGGGCAGGCGGGCCGCCGCCGAACGGGTGATGGGCAGCACGCAGCGGTTCATCGAAAAGCGGATGCGACTGCAAGTCAATGTGGCGAAAAGCGCAGCAGATTTGGCGACAAAACGTCAATTCCTGGGCTTTAGTTTCTATTGAAGAGCACGCGGCAAGGTGGGCTTACGCCTGGCGCGCCGCAGTCTAGACCGGGTCAAGCGCAAAGTGCGCGAGATAACCGGACGCAATACCGGACAAGCAATTGAAGCGGTCGTTGACCGGCTCAATCGCTATATCACGGGCTGGGTCGGTTACTTTCGCATCGCCGATGCCCAAGGGCACTTACAACGCCTGGATGAACATCTGCGTCGTCGCTTGCGCCAATTGGTCTGGAAACAATGGAAAACGCCCGCTAATCGTTATCGCAACTTACGGGCGCGTGGGGTCTCTGAATTTTGGGCCATCCGCGCTGGCGGTACGAGCAAGGCATACTGGCGTTTATCCGCTTCCCCACCGCTCAATCAGGCCATGAATAATGCCTATTGGGATGACTTAGGTCTAGTGGGGTTCTTCAAACGTTACCAAATATTTCGTTCGACTTGACCGAACCGCCGGATGCGGACCCGCATGTCCGGTGGTGTGGGAGGGGGCGGCCTCAACCGTCCCCTATCCCGATTCGGTGTGATGCCGTGCCGATTACTCGGCGTCGGCGGTTTCTTCGATGTCTTCCTCGACAGCGTGTATGTCCGGCAAATGGCTGCCTTCAATGCGGCGGAATGCGATGGGCGACTCGGCGTCGGGATCGTCGGTGACGAATATCTCGACCAGGTCGCCGCGCACGAATTCGCCCTTCAGCAAGCGCACGCTGAGCGGACTTTCGACATAACGCTGCAAGGCGCGGCGCAGCGGACGGGCCCCAAACTGCGGATCAAACCCGATGGCGGCCAGTTCTTCGCGCGCGTCGTCTGTCATCGCCACGTACAGGCCCTGCTCTTCCAGCCGGTCGGCGATGTCGCGCATCTGCAGGTCCACGATCTGCTGCACATCTTCCAGCGTTAGCGGCTCGAAGATGATGATCTCGTCGATGCGGTTCATGAACTCAGGCCGGAAGGTGCTGCGCATGGCTTCCTCGATCTTCTTATGATCGGCAACCAGGTTCGGGTCGCCATCGGGCACAAAGCCCAGCGCGCCGCCCTTGTTGGCAAACTCGGTGCCCAGGTTACTGGTCATGATGATCACGGCGTTGCGGAAATCCACCACGCGGCCCTGGCCATCGGTCATACGCCCATCTTCGAGAATCTGCATCAGTGCGTTCCACACTTCGGGGTGTGCTTTTTCAACCTCGTCGAACAGCACCACGCGATAGGGACGGCGGCGCACGGCCTCGGTCAGTTGGCCGCCTTCCTCGTAGCCCACGTATCCGGGTGGCGCGCCGAACAACCGGCTGACAGTGTGCTGCTCGCGGTATTCGCTCATGTCGATGCGCAGCAAGGCGTCTTCGTCATCAAACATGAACTCGGCCAGCGCTTTGGCCAGTTCCGTCTTGCAGACGCCGCTGCTGCCCAGGAAGATGAACGAGCCGATGGGACGCCGCGGGTCCTTGAGGCCGCTGCGGGCGCGGCGAATAGCATCCGCGATGGCGATCACGGCTTGTTTCTGGCCGATGATGCGCTCGTGCAACTCGTCTTCCATGCGCAGCAGTTTTTCGGCCTCGGTTTCCATCATCTGGCTGATGGGGATGCCGGTCCACTGCGCGACCACACTGGCAATGTCGTCCTCGTCAACCACTTCATCAAGCGTGTGTTCTTGCTGCCAGCGTTCGCGTTCGTCCTCGTACTCGCCTTCCATCTGCAACCGTTCGGTCTTGATGGTTGCTGCGCGTTCGTAATCACGTTGCAAGCTGGCTTCTTCTTCTTCCGCCGCCAGCCGATCCAACTCCTTCTTCATGGCCTTGAGGTCGTCCGGCATGGAGTACAGCGCCACGCGCAGCTTGGAGGCCGCTTCGTCCATCAGGTCGATAGCCTTGTCCGGCAGCTTGCGTTCAGTTACGTACCGGTGGCTGAGACGTGCAGCCGCGATGAGGGCAGCGTCCGAATAGGTGACTTTGTGGTGAGCCTCGTACCGGTCGCGCAGGCCGTGCAGCATGGCAATGGTTTGCTCGACGGTGGGTTCTTCCACATAGACCGGCGCGAAACGACGGTCCAAAGCGGAATCACGTTCGATGTACTGGCGGTATTCGTCCAACGTGGTCGCCCCGATGCAGTTGAGTTCGCCGCGTGCCAGCGCCGGTTTCATCATGTTGCTGGCATCCAGCGCACCGGAGGCTGCCCCGGCCCCCACGACCTGGTGCAGTTCGTCAATGAACAGGATGATCTCGCCTTCGGAGCGTTGAATTTCCTCGATGGCGGCCTTGAGCCGTTCCTCGAATTCGCCCCGGAAGCGGCTGCCCGCGATCATACCGCCCAGGTCCAGGCTGACCACGCGCTTGCCCATCAGGATTTCGGGCACATCGTTGTCGGAGATTTTCTGAGCCAGTCCTTCGACAATGGCCGTTTTCCCCACGCCCGCCTCGCCGATGAGCACCGGGTTGTTCTTGGTGCGGCGGCTGAGAATCTGGATCACACGCAGGATTTCATCGTCGCGCCCGATCACGGGGTCGAGATGGCCTTCACTGGCCAGGCGCGTCAGGTCGCGGGTGTACTTTTCCAGGGTGCGGTAGCGCGTTTCGGCTCCGGGGTCGGTCACTCGTTGGCCGCCGCGAATCTCTTTGATCACGTCTTGCACGCGCTCTTTGGTGACACCTGCTTCGGCTAGAATGCGCGCGACAGCAGTGCGCCGCTCGCTGAGAATGGCCAGGAACAGGTGCTCGGTGCTGATGTATTCGTCTTTCAGCCGGTTGGCTTCTTCGTTGGCCACGTCAACCACGCGCTTGACACGGGGCGTAATGAACACCTGCCCGGCTCCACCACCGTAGATGGCGGCCTTCGGGCTGGCCTTCAGCACTTCGTCCAGCCGCTCCCGAATCGCGTCCTGGTCGACGTTCATCTTTTCCAACATCTGTGGAATCACGCCATCGGGCTGTTCCAGCAGCGCCAGGAGCATATGCTCCGTATCGACCTGGTTGTGGCCATAGCGCTGTAGAATTTCGTAGGCGCGAACTGCTGCATCTTGCGCGCGCTCGGTAAATCGGTCAAAGCGCATCATAGCTGTGTTGTCCTTCTACACTCTATCCCAATGATGATGCTGGTAGGATAGCGATAGCCGCTTGTAGTCTATGAAAAAGTTTACACCCAAACGCCTACAGGGGCTATCAGATTCGCATTGGAAGCCACCTGGCGTGGCTGCAAGCAGCTACGTTGCGTCCAGGGCGCGCTCGATTAGCCTGTCGGCCATGTCGAAGACAAACGCATTATCGGCGTTTTTCTCGGGCTGGCGCTGCTTGAGCGCTTTGGACAGAATGAAAACTGTTTCCCGGATTTGCTCGTTGGGCATCGTGACGCGGGTGTTGGCGATGATGCCGCCCACTACCAACGGGAAGTAGGCGCGCGCGAAGTCCAACGGGCTTTGCTGGACCAGGGCATCCACAATGTCTTCGGCGTAAGTCGTAGTTTCCGATTCGTCTCCGAAAGACTCTTCCAACACCGTGCTGAGCATGGTAAACGCATACATGATCGCATCATAGACCACGTCCGCGTAGAGTAGGCGCGCCGCCAGCGGATCGGGCCTGTTGGCCAGTTCTGGTTGCTGTTGTAGCAAGCGGCATAGCTTGGTGAACCAGCGCGGCCAGGCCGGACGCGGATCGTCGGGTTGTGGGGCGTGAACGCCCAGTTCATAGATCAGTGTTAGCAGCTTGGTGATGAAAATGGCTTCGGGCGGATGCAGCTTGTAGCCACATTCGGCAAAACGCGCTTGAGTCGCCTTGAGCAGCGGCATGAAGACGGTCTCGCGTCTGAGTTTTTCGACGACACGGCTGGCGATTTCCCACACCTGGCTGGCAATCGTGTAGTCGTCGGCGTAGTCGCGCAGGGTCCACAGGCTGATCCAGTCGGGCTGGATGTCTTTTTTCAGACTGGCCAGCGCGGGGGGCAGCATCTTGAATGGGACCTGGATGTGGTGGCGTTTGCCACCGGGATCGGTAGAAAACGCAAGGGCGCGCAGAGCCTGTATATACGCCTGTGTTTCGGCGGCCAGTTCGTTGAACAGAAAGGTGCCCCCACCCTGGGCGGCGCGAATACGCTGCAGCTTTTTGCTCATTTCCTTGACTTCGAGGTCGATGCCCAGCACATAACCCGAAGCCGGGGCGGTTTTGGGTGACGTGCTAACATCAATCTTGGCAAAACCGACTTCGGCGGGCTGCAACCCGATTCGTACCCGGCTAGCCTGGGTGGTGAACCGGCCTTTTTGCTTGTCAGCGTCCCGCGCAGGGAGCACGGGTTTGAGCACCACGTCCACATCGACATCGCAGGCATTTTGGACCAACAGGACCACTTCGAACCACTGCCCGGCGTGCACCTGGGCTGGTTTTGCCGCGAGCGCGGTCTGGATCACGCTGATATTTAACCGCGCACCGCCAGTCACTGCGCCCAATAGATCAGGATAGTTGACTAAATCGTGTTCAGACACGGTTCCTCCACAACCTGGGCCGGTTCGGTTGATATTTTGACTGGAAACAGCTTCCGCCTGGAGCCTCAATGTTCATCCGGCCCATACCAATAGCTTTAATCTTATATCCAGTTTACATGCGGTCGCCGCGCATTCAAAATGCGGCGTCCGGTTGTTTGGCATAGGTTCGTCCGATCTAGAGAACCTTTGATTATCCGATGTTTGACGGACTTAGGGTATTTAAATTTCTTTAACTAATTTGAACTCAGTGTTTAATCTAATCTTTGGGAGCATTTCACCCTCACCCAGTAAATTGTTTTTCCGCATCGAGGGATTTCTTACCCTCAAACCTATCTTCCATACTAAACCTAGGAGGAACAAAATGCGTAAGTTTGGTGTTCTCGCTACACTGGTTATGGTAGTGGCGCTGGCCCTGCCGATGTTCGCTGTCAACGCTCAGGACGGTTTCCGTCCGACATTCGAACTGGGCACGGAACCGGCGGCTGAAGGCCCGCTGGCCGGTGTCGATCCGAGCGGCGTGACCATTACCTGGTGGCACCAGCACGGTGGCGCGCGTGAAGAATTCCTGAACCCGCTGGTCGAAGAATTCAACGCCAACAACCCCTGGGGCATCACGGTTGAAGCCTCCAACCAGGGTGGCTATGGCGACATCTACAACAAGATGATCACCGGCATTCCCACTGGCGAAGTTCCCAATATCGTGGTGGCCTACCAGAACCAGTCCGCGGCCTACTACCTGGCCGGTGGCCTGCCCCAGGACATGGATGTCTACGTGACCGACCCGACCTGGGGTCTGAACGAAGCCGAAGTTGCGGACTTTGTCCCCGGCTTCTTCACCCAGGACTACACCCCTGACGGTGCTGCCCGTATCGGCTTCCCCCCCAACCGCTCGATTGAAGGCCTGTACTACAACGCGACCGCGCTGGCCGAACTCGGCTACGATGCTCCCCCGACCTCCTGGGAACAGTTTGGCGAGATGGCCTGCGCCTTCACCGAACAGGGTTGGAGCGGCTATGACGGTGACGATACCGTTGGTTACTCCGTCCGCACCGACGCTTCCAACATCGCCGCTGGCGCGTTCGCCAACGGTGGCGACATCTACTCCGATGGCGCGTTCACCTACGACAGCCAAGCGACCGTTGACTACGTCCAGTTCATGGTTGACCTGTACAACGATGGCTGCGCCGAACTGGTAGCCGAAGCCTACGGCGATCAGAACAATTTCACTGCTGGCCGCGCCCTGTTCTACATGGGTTCGACCTCCGGCCTGCCGTATGTCCGCTCGGGCATCGAAGAAGCCTACGAGACTCCCTTCGAGTGGAGCGTGACCTACTTCCCGTATGTGGACGCCCCGGTGGCCGATGTGTACGGCGCGAGCGTTAGCATCGTGGCCGCGACCCCCGAAGAAGAACTGGCTTCCTGGCTGTTCATCCGCTGGTTCACCGAATCTGAACAGCAAGCGCAGTGGGCGGCTGTCAGCAACTACTTCCCGGTCCGTTTCTCCACCCAGGCTGGCATGGACACCATGTTCTCCGACTTCCCGCAGTACGAAGACGCCTGGGGCCTGCTGCAGGGCGAAACCCGCGTTGAGCCGCAGATCGCCAGCTACGACGTGATCCGCGACGAAGCCCGCGCTGCTTTCGACAACCTGCTGGCCGGTGGCGGCGATGTTGAAACCGCTATGGCTGAACTGACCATCACGGCCAACGAAATCATGGCCTCTTTCACCCCCGAAGGCTAAGTCCTTCCCAGAGTAAGTACGCTACACTTGACAAGGTCGTCCATCTGGGCGGCCTTGTTTTGTAGGGGGGTGATGGGTCGCAGCGGTGCGGGTACAGCGGGTGGCGCGCAGAAAGACGGCTTAGCTGCCGCCCTGGTTTTGCGCCATGGTCGTGATCTGGGCGACCAGTTGGCGAATGCGCTGGTCGAGCGTAATCAAATGCCGGTGGGCGTCCTTCGAGATTTTGCCCGCGTTACCTTGTGCAATGCGGTTGACCTCGGCTTCAATCTCGACCAGAGGTTGGTGCAGGCGCGAGAGCACGATCTGCAACTGGCGTCCGCGCTGGGCATCCCGGCTGCGCAGTTCTTCGAACGAGGATTCCATCAAACGCGCGCGTTCCTCCAACATGCGAAACAGGCGCGCGTTGACGATGGCAATGGCCGCATAGTCGGCCAGCATCCGCAGCAGCCGGTTGTGCTCGTCGGTGAAGGAAGTCTGGCTTTCGTGATTTCCGACCGCCAGTACGCCAATGGCGTTGGTCTGGATGGTGAGTGGTACATAGGCGACGGCGTTCAAGTCCCGGCTGACGGCAAAGCGCCGCAGGCTGTCACCGGCCACTACCAGCCCTTCGCGCGAGGTCATGACCAGGTCGGCGAGTTGGTCCTGGACCGCTTCCCCTACCCGGTCCAGCATGGCCAGGGGCAGGTTCTTGCCCGCGCGCAGAATCAAGCGCTCGCTCTGGTCGTCGCGCAGCAGCAACAGCGCGTGGTCGGCGTTGGTCATCGACAGCGCGCCTTCCAGCACTCCGTCGAACAGTCCTTCCAGGTTGTGCATCGCTGTAACCGACTGGCCGATGTCGTACAGCGTAGTCAGTTGCCGGATCCGTGTTTCCAACTGCTGGTTCGAGTGCTGCAACTGGGTCATCAACTGGGTGCGGTCGCGGCGCAGCCGGACTTCGGCTAGCCCGCGCTCAACGGCGGCTAACACTTCGGTTTCGCGCAGCGGTCGTGTTACGAAATCGGAGGCACCCAACCGGAAGGCTTCGATGGCGGTTTGTGCCGTCTGGGCATCTCGCCCCTCGGCGATGACGATGATCGGCCCATGAAACCCCTGCGATTTGATGCCCACCAGCATGTCTCGTCCGCTCAGACCGGGCAGTTGGAGGTCAAGCACGACCAGGTCCGGTTTGAACTGGGGCAGAGCCTGCAGCGCATCGGGGCCGTCTTTCGCTTCTCCCACGACAAAATCACTGGATGCAAATACCTGTTCGCGTAGCAGGGTCCGGGTTTCAGGATCATCATCTATAATCAAAATTCTGTCTGCGGGTGTATTCATGTGCTTGTTCTCCTGGCCCTGCTGGTCGATAGGTGCTGCCTGTGTATCACGCCTTAATTATAGCCACAACCAGCGGAGAAATAACAATAGCCGGGTGAATGACACCATTCAGCCCGGCTTGACATGTGTTTGCAGGTAATGATAATGGGGGGGGTTACAGTTCCCGCGACTTGAGGATAGCGCTTTTCAGAGCGTCGAGATCGTTGAATGGTCCGCTGCTGGATTCGATCTGGCCGATGACCAGCTTGAGCCGGTTTTCTTCCATCGCTTGTTTGGCTTTGTCCCGGTCTTTGAGGGGGTAGAAGTATTCCATCGACTGGTTCAGCCGCAGCTCAACCCGTTCGCGGATGCCAGCCAGGTGCTCGCTGCCCGTGATGATAATGAAGTCATGAGGAGCCAGGTGGCCGATAAAATCTGTTTCGTTGCCGACTTCGCGCACAGCGTTATTCATCATCAGGCTGACAGCGCGCAGCACGTCGTCCGACGCCACGAAGCCATACATCTCGCGGAAGTTGTCCAGCCCCATGATCGTCATCAGCAGCATGGCCCATGGATCATTTTCCAGGATGACCTTGCCCAGCCGTTCGTCCACCACCGGGCCTTCGGGCAGGTTTGTTACCGGGTTGACGAGTGATGCCTGGTTGGCCCGGCGCAGTGCATTCCGTACCCGCAGCCGGAGTTCCTGGATATCAAACGGCTTGGTGATGTAATCTACAACGCCCAGTTCCAGCCCGACCAGCTTGTCCACCCGGTCCCGCTTTTCGGTCAGGAAGATGATCGGTACGTCCTGCGTCCGGCGATGGGTGCGCAACCGGCGGCACACTTCATACCCGTCGATATCCGGTAGCCGGATATCCAACACAACCAGGTCAGGCCGGACTTCTTGTGTCAGCCGCACCGCGTCCTCGCCCCAGGCCGCCGTCTGTACTTCGTACCCCTGCACCCGGAAATACGCATTGAGCATTTCCGACAGGTCCAAATCGTCTTCCACAATCAAAATGTGGGATTTATCGGTCACGATACCCCCTTGTGGGCAGCAATCTGTGAGCTACTCAATGCTGAAGCAATTGGGCTTCTAGACTTCTCAGCAGTCTGCCCAACGGGAGAAGGCCTGGTTTTCGCCATGGTGTCCCTGCGACGGGATTTTACAGTGGCTCTACGCCAACCACCTATCCCGTCCCGTCTGACAACCGCTCCACCTTTTGTACTCCTGCGCTTTGCAGGAACTCCTGCGCTCCACAGGAGGCGAGTTCAACAAGCACTCGCAAGTAGACATAGTATACTATGGAGAGCGATTGGTGGGCAAAATGCGCTAAAGCATTTTGGCAGCCCCTTCTGTCCCAAGCCTGAAGGCATGGGTTTTACGGGGCCTTCCTATAGCCTTGTCCAACACCGCTGGCACATTATCCCGTCACCAGGCGGTGTTGATACGTTTCTGGCGCAGGTGATAGCAATGATGTAATGGGCTGCTGTGCCCGACGTTAGACTAGCTTTTCTAATTCCTTGACGGCGCGTGACATATCCAGGAAGATCAGGCCGAGTTTGGCCTGTTCGCGTGCCAGGACTGTCAGCACGGCTTCTTCTCCGATGGCGCTCAAGATCACAAAGCCCTTCTCGCCTTTGATATAGACCTGGTCCAGGCTGCCACGCCCCAATTCGGACGCAATGCGTTCACCCAGCGATAACATGGCTGCCGACATCGCCGATACGCGGTCTTCTTCGACATTGCCGGGCAATGACGAAGCCATGGTCAACCCATCGACGCTTACAACAGCGGCAGCTTCAATATCGGGTGAACTAACCTGGAGGTCGCGCAAATGTTCTACAAGCTGCTCATTGCGTGATTTAGCCAACGTCGTTCTCCCTGTTGTACCGGTTTTTTGAGGACAGAAGCGGTGTTTGTGTGCCGTACTGTAGCACACCGCCGATCCCTTGTCAAGCAAAGATCAGCGACCTGGTACTAACTCAAAACCAACCAATTACTAATTTTCCCAGGGCGGAAAATGGGCCATATGATTGACCCCCTCCATGCCTTGTGGATGATCTGCGAACGGTCATTTTTGCGGCTGGGTGGTGTGGCTATCAGCCTGGCATTCATCCGGGCAGGCCGATAGCCACGCCTGCAGTTGATCGTAGGCTGGCGCAGCGGTGGCCCCTCCTACCCCCGTGACCGACAGCCCGCCGCAGATGTTGGCATAACAGACGCTGTTGAGCAGTGGCTTCTGCTCCACCACGTAACCGCGCAAAAACCCCGCGTTGAAACAGTCACCCGCGCCGGTCGTGTCGATCACCGGGCCAGCATTGATCGCGGGGACGTGCGTGATCTGGCCCCCGGTGCCGATCCATGCGCCGTTGGCCCCATCCTTAACCACGACTGCTTCCACCCAGGCCATGATCTGATGGATGGCGGCGTGAACCGAGCTGGTGCCGCTGACGATCAGCGCTTCGCGGGCGTTGGGCAAAAAGACATCGACCAGCGCCAGCAGATCGCACCATGCGCAAGGCGTGTGCAGGACAGGGACATCCTGGCAGTCCATAGTGATGGTTGCGCCGCGCGTGCGGGCCACAGCCGCCAGTGGCGTGAGTTCGTCTATCGACATCAATCCGCCGAGGTGCAGATGTTTGAACTCGACCTGCTGCATCCGCTCCAGCCAGAAAGCGTGCATATCGAGCGGGGCCGGATCGATATAGGTCACAAACGCGCGTTCCCCCTCGTAGGGGATCGAGGTGGATACGCGGCGGTAGGGGGCGTCGATGCAGCGCGAAAGGGACAGATCGATCTGGGCTTCACGCGCGATCTCGTACACAAAGCGGCTGTAGTAGTCATTGCCGAAGACGGCAGGCCAGGCGGTTTTGACCTCCAGGCGGTGCAGCGAGGCCGCCGTGATGTACATGCCGCCGCCGGTGGAGATGATGCCGGTGCCGTATACTTCCTGGCCCAGGACCGGGAACGATGGCAAACCGGTGTAGATCAGGTCGAAAAAGTAGTCGCCGGGCAAAAAGATGTCGTACATAAAACCCATGTCGTCCTGTTCGTCGATGAAGGTACGATGTGCTTCAAGATAGTCCGAAATGGGGTTTTGCGCCAGCGTTACATTGAGCAGCGCGCACCTAGCGCTTGACGCCCGTCATCGCAATGCCTTCGATGAAGTAGCGTTGCAGCAGCAAGAACATAAGCATCATCGGCAGCGTTGCCACCAGCGATCCCATCATCAGCAGATTCCAGGGCGTGCGACGCTCGCCTTGCAGCAGCGCGATGCCAATCGTGACCACGCGCGTATTCTGGCTGTTGGCCACTACCAGCGGGTAGAGAAAGTCGTTCCAGGCCGCCTGCACGGTGATCACGCCGAAGGCAGCCAGCGCAGGCACGGACAGCGGCAGCGTGACATGCCACAACACCTGCAGCGGATTCGCGCCGTCGATGGTGGCGGCTTCCTCCAGTTCGAGCGGAATTTGCATAAACGCCTGGCGCAGCAAAAACAGCGCAAACGCGCTAAACGTACCAGGGATGATTAGCGCGCGGAAGGAATTGAGCCAGCCCAGGTCCCGGATCAGGATATATTCCGGGATCATGATGGCCTGGAACGGCACCATCAACAGCGCCAGGCATAGCGCAAAGATGATGTTGCGGCCCGGAAAGCGGAAGCGTGCAAATCCATAAGCTGCCAGCGAGCAGGTGACAAACTGGCCAAACGTGCGGCCCAGCGTTACCAGGGCGGAATTGCGCAGGTAGCGGTTGAACTGCGGCGACTGTTCGTACAGCAGGTCCACGTTCTCGCGGCAGGCAGGATTATCCGGCAACCACTTGATCGGCACGCGGTTGGTTTCGGCAGGGGGCTTGCAGGCGGTGGACGCCATCCAGAAAAATGGCAGCAGCATCACCACCGCGCCCGCGATCAGGATTGCGTAGACCAGGATGTGGCCCGGTTTGGCGAACAGGCGCGCCGGGTGGTAGGAAAACAGCGGTGGCTCGACTCCGGCTGCCATGTGTGCCCAGGTGCGCGTGGAAACCATGTAGGCGAGGGCCAGCCAGAACAGAAACAGCGCGGTCAGCCCACCCACCAGCCCGATCACCAAACCCAAGATTCTGCCCTTACTGGGGGACCGGTTGCGGCTGGCGAACAGGATGCGGGTTCCGACCAGGCCCAATCCAGCGGCGACTACGTGACTGGCCATCCAAACGGGGATCAACGGTATGTTCATGGTGTACTCCGCAGAGGGGAAGGTGTATTGTGCGCGCGTGGGTGCTGGAAGACCATCATGCTTCTGCTTCCCCGGCTTCATAGTAAACCCAGTAGCGCTGGACGGCGAGCTGCACTAGCGTGATCGCCAGGATGATGGCGAACTGCGCCAGCGCGACGGCAGAAGCATAGCCCAGGCTCAGGTCAGCATCGACAAACGCGCGCTCATACATGTAATAAGTCAGCGTGGTGGCGCTGTCCAGCACGCCGCCCGGTACAAACCGCGCCGTGATGATGAACGCCTGGTCGAAGATCAGGAAACTGTTGATGATGGCCAGCACCATGACCAGGAAGGTGGTGGGCGAGAGCATCGGCAGCGTCACGTAGCGGAAGCGCTGCCAGCGGTTCGCGCCATCAATGGTAGCGGCGTCGTACAACACGTTCGGAATGGCTTGCAGTCCGGAAAGAAACAGTACCATGTCGAAGCCGATGCGCTGCCAGACGGTGACTGCCGCAATCGGGAACAGGATGAACTTGGGATCGGTCAACCACTTGCGGTCGGCCCAACTGGTCGAGGCCACGATCTTGCTTAGCAGGCCGGATTCGGGCTGGAAAACATTGGTCCACACCACCGAGGCCGCAACGGTCGAGGTGACGACGGGGATGAAATACGCCATGCGCAACAGGCCACGCCCGCGCAGGGGAATGTTCAATAATAGCGCCACACCCAGCGCCAGCACCATCTCAGCAGGGACCGTGTAGCCGACCAGCTTAAGAGTGATGGTCAGCGCATCCCTGAACTTGTCGTCCTGCGCCAGCGTCTGGAAGTTCTCCAGGCCGATGTATTGCGCGGGTTGGATGCCGTTCCACTGCTGGAGCGACGTCCAGAAGGTCATCAGCACCGGCACGCCAAAGAAGAAAAACAGCCCGATGGTATTGGGCGCTATCAGGACCAGCCCCCACAGCGCCTTGCGGCGGCTGAGCGGCGTGGGGCCAAACAGGTTTAGCACACGGGATATGATCCCGCGAATAAGAGTCATGAGCTACCTCTGAAAGCACCTGCGCTGCGGTGGGAGGTTGCGATCAACGCTGCAGCCAACAGGTGGTACGGAAAAACAGGCCGGGGAGCAGACTGGCCGCTCCCCGGAAATGGTCAACTTCAATGGTGGCTTAGGGCAGTTCGTCTTCAACCACGGAGCAGATTTCTTCAACCGCTGTTTCCACCGGGAAATCGAGGTCAAAGATCAATACAACCAGTTCGCTGTTGATCGGGTCCCAGATTTCGTCAAAGACGGTCACGCCCTGCGAGTCCTGGGTGGCGTCCACAAACGCCTGGATGTTGAGGTCGGTGTCGCCAAAGGAGTCGATCCATAGTTGCTGGATGGCGGGTGACGGGTTCGCGGGGGCCACGTTGCCGCCCTCGGCGAAGAAACGCTGTCCTTCGTCGCTGGCCAGGTACAGGATCAGGTTAGCGGCCAGGTCCGGGTTTTCGGTGTTGGCCGAAGCCACGTAGCCCACCGAATGCACGATGGAGCGGCTGCGTTCGGTAGCGGGGTTCTGCGGAAGCTGCACGATGCCCCAGTCAAAATCGACCTGGTCGATGGCGTCCGTCAGTTTCCACGAGCCAGCCGTGATCATGGCCACGCGCTCCGATGCCCAGAAGTTGAAGGCATCATCGGCAGAGGTGCCGCCCAGTTCGGAGATGCTGGGCATGTAGCCGTCGTTGTAGAGGTCCGCCAGGAAGTTGAGTGCTTCGAGCGAGCCGTCGTCGTCCAGCGTGCAGGCCGTGCGGGCGGCGTCCACGATAGGCGTGGTGCCGGTAGCCGCGATCCAGTTAGGATACCCGGCCTGGTATTCGAGATAAACAGCGGCACCGTAGACATCGCCAACGGTCAGTTCTTCAGCCGCCACGGCGAAGTCATCCCAGTTCCAGTCGGCAGTGGGATAGTCCAGCCCGGCGTCGTCAAACATTTCCATGTTGTAGAAGATGGTAATGGTGTCCCAGTTGACGGGTGCGGCGTACAGGTCGCCGTTGCCGCCCCAGCGATACGGGTCAACCAGGCCGCTGCCCCACAGACTGGTATCCACACCGAATTCATCCCAGTAGGGTTGCAGATTGAGCAGGGCGTCGTTGTCGGCGTAGAAGTAGAAAAAGGTCTGCGACATGTTGAACACGTCCGGCAGGTCACCGCCCGCTGCATTGGTGCGCAGCAGGTCCCAATACTGGCCCCAGGGTGTGACCTCGATGTTAACTTCGGCTCCGGGGCAATAGTCGGCTTCCCAGGCAGCGATGGAATCCTCGATGATGGAGGCCCAGTTTTCGTCCCAGACCCACATCGTAAGCGTACCGGGTTCGTCGCAGGGTTGTGGTTGGATGAGGAGTTCTTCGCCGTCCTGCGCACGGACCGGGGCGGCCAGGGCGGAGATCATGAGCACGACGAGCAATACCACGAGCTGACGCTTGTTCTTCAGCATGCTAACTCTCCTTGTAAAAAGTTGACATAAGTTGCGAAACAACCGCGCGGGGCAGTTGGTTACGCCATTGGCTTATTGTGCAATTATGCACCTTTTGTGGAAAAATGGCAAATGCTCTTTTAGCACAGTCCACAGCTTGATCATAGCCTACGGCAACCACGCCGGCCAATACGCACCGGTGACAACCTGCTCGATGTCGCCGCTTTCGATGTTCAGTACCCAGATACCGGGCTGTGCCATTGGGCCGCCCAGGGGATAGCGCTGGAACAGCAAATACTGCCCGTCGGGCGACCACTGCGGCGTCGAGTGGATGTATTCTCCATCATCGGTGACCTGGCGTGCAGCAGACCCATCGGGCTGCGCGATCCAGATATGGTCGCCCAGGCCCCCGTCTGGATTGTTCAGGTCCCGGCGAGCAAACGCGATCCACACTCCGTCCGGGGACCAACTCGGCCAGTTGTCGCTGAACGAGGAATCGCCCGTCAAATCAACCTGGCTGCCGTCTTCCGCGTCGAAGTGGATCAGGTGCAGCGCGCCGGTGGTATCGTCGTCGGGAATGTCGGTCAGCAGCAGTTGCGTACCTTCTGGATTCCATTGCGCGGTAATGCCGCTTTCGCTGGCGATGGTGTAGCTGCGCCCGTCCACCAGGTTATACACCTGTACCTCGTTTTGGCGGCTGGCTACGTAACTCAGCCATAGTCCGTCCGAGGACCAGGCCGCGCTGTTGGCTCCAATCTGTTCATCCTGGAACATAGGGGCGGTTTCTCCGGTGTCCAGGTCCAGCACCCACAGGGTACTTTCGGGAGCCGGATTTTCCGGCGATGGCATTTCCAGCCGTTGGTACAGCAGCCGTTGGCCATCCGGAGCCAACAGCGGGCGCGTGCAGGCGGCCTGAGGACATGCGAGCAGCAGTTCGCGTGCGGTGCCGCTGGTGTTCATCTGCCAGATGGCAGTGCCGCCATATTGCAGCCCGGCGGTGTACACCACGCTTTGACTGTCTGGGCTGAGCGTGTAATCCTTGACGCCGTAATCCTCTTCCGTGACCGGAACCGGGTCACCTCCCGCCAACGAGAGCACCATTAACTGGTACTGGTTGGCATCGTTCACGGCCATGTACAGGATGCTGGCCCGGTCGAGATCGAGAGCGGTCGCGGCTTCGCTGTTGTATTCGGCTTTGATCTGCTCCAACTCATCCTGGTTGACCAGCGCCGACAGGTCAACAATCTTGGCCCCGGTTTCTTGCTCCTCGGTGCCGAGCCAGTCGCTGGACTGCACCGCGTTGACGAGCAGCGCGACACCCAGCCCAGTCACCACCACCGCGCTGATCACGGGCATGGCGGGCATCAGGCGGTCGAAAAAGTCGCGTTTTTCCAGCAGCCGCTGGTTGCGCACAATGGCGATCCCGATACTGGTCAACACCAGCGCCAGCCCCAGGCTGAAGGACAGGATCAGGCCCATGCCCAGCACGATCCGGTTGAGGGCGACGGCAGCCAGCAGCGTCGCAATCGCGTCCGGGCAGGGCACGATGCCGCCGCTGACTCCAAGCGCGACCAGTGACCGCCAGCGAATGCCGCCCAGTGACAGGTCGTCGGGCAGCACGTCGTTGTAGGTATTAACCTTGATGGGCTGGTTGATCTGGATGGTGTGGGAGGTGGCGCTCCCTGTGCCAGCCGGTTGGGATGGGGCAGCAGCAGTGATCGGAGCAAGCCGGGATGCAGGCAGCGCTGCCAATGGTTCGCGGCGGCGGCGGGCCGCGCGCACCGACTGAAACGCTCGCCAGCGCCGGTAGCCCAGCGCCAATCCCATGCCGGTCACCAGCAGGCCGGACGCGATCTCCAGCACGTAAAACACCGTGTTGGTCATCAGAAAGCGTGAGGCTGCCAGGGTCAGCACCCCAATGGCCAGCACCGAGCCGGTGTGCGTTAGCGTAACGATGCTGCCCAGCGCAACCGCGTGCCCCATTGTGCCCCGCGCTCCGACCAGGTACGCACCCACCAGCGCCTTGCCGTGTCCCGGCGTCAGCGCGTGAATCGCGCCCAGACCCAACGCCACAACAAACGCCACCAGGTAAAACGTCAGCGAGAGGTCGCTTTCGCCCACGAGGTCAAGCAGTTTTTCGGATGCACCCCGCTCCCGTTCCGGTGCAGAAGGTTCTGTTGCTTGGGCTGGCTGTTGACCGGTTTCACCAACTTCACCGGGGACAAGATCGGCAGTCAGCGCCGGGGTACCGCTGTCCCAATACACGTGCATGGTAGGCGTGTCTTCGGTCCCTGGTGGCGAGAATGGGAAGACCAGCGCACCGCTCTCCTGCTCCGGCACGCCGAACGTCACGCCGGAGTCACCATGCACGTAAAACCAGTTGACGCTGCGAGCTTCTTCGTAGCGGTTATAGAGGATCAGGCGGGGGGTTGCGCCCAGGTCAGCCGGCCACTGTGCAGAGAGCTGCAAGGTAATGCCGTGCGTGCCCATCACCAGGTCGATGACGTCGTCCGGCCACTCGACTGCCGTGACTTCCCAGGTGAGCTGCACCTGCTCATTGATCACTGCCAGGTAATTTTCGGGTAATGGGGCCGTCCAGGCTTGCGCTTCCTCCGGGCTGATGGCATCGTCCCCGTTCGTATCTGCCTCCTGCCAGATCACGCTGGATAGCAGCGCACCGGGAGACAACGACCACGTCAGGTCAATGCCATCCGGCGTGAGATGGACCGTATGCACCTGGAAGATCATATCGTCCGGGTGGGCGTCCGCTGTCTGTATAGGTGCAAAGACGGCGACCAACACCATCCCGATGACGACCAAACGTACTGCATTCAATACTATCATTACCCTGTTGGAAATATGATTTTACCGGTTTCTTCCTGATGGCTGAAAGCTGAACGCTGTTTCCTGAGAAGATGTTAACTACTCTATGCCCCGAAGACAAGCAGACATTGCCTCCCGCACTCGGGACGGATTACAATGGGGTCGGAGGTTGATGATGATTTCGAACGATACAATTATTGCCCACCTGCGGGAGCGCGGCGAGCGGATGACCATTCAGCGGCGGTTGGTGCTGGATGTGCTGTGTGCCGCTGGCGATCACCTGTCGGTGCACGAGATTCAAACTCGCGTTCAGCAAGGCGGTGCTGACCTGAACGAGCCCACCATCTACCGGATTTTGCAGTGGCTCAAGGGCCTGGGCATGGTTTCCCAAACAGACCTGGGGCATGGCGGGATTGTGTATGAGTTGATCGGCGAGCGGCCCCACCATCACCTGGTGTGCCTGGTGTGTGGCGCGGTGACCGAAGTTGACGACAGTGTGGTGCAGCCGCTGCGCGACCGGGTCCAGGATTTGTATGGTTTCCACCCGCGCATTGATCACCTGGCGCTGTTTGGGGTGTGCCGCGCGTGCCACGAACGAGGAGCGGAATGAGCGCAACATATCCACGCTGGGACGAAACGGAAACTCGCCAGGGAATTTGTGGCGTTGGCCAACGGCTGTATGATTTGTTCCTGATCGCGGGCAACGATGGCAATATCTCGGCTCGCATCAGTGCCGACGAGGTGTTGATCACGCCCAGCGGTGTCAGCAAAGGCTTGATGCAGCCGGAGGACATGATCACGCTGTCCCTGAAGGGTGAAATTATTGCCAGCCCGGACAAGTTGCGTCCGTCGTCGGAATACCGGATGCACCTGACCATCTACCAGCACCGGCCTGATGTGCGCGCGGTGGTGCATGCTCATCCCCCGGTCGCCACCGGGTTTGCAGTGGCGGGCGTGGCGCTGGACCAGCCGTACCTGCCGGAAGTCGTGGTGCGCACCGGGCCGACGCCGCTGGTACCGTATGCTATTCCTGGTGGGGACGAACTGCCGGAGTCCCTGGTGCCGTACTTGCAGGGGCACAACGCGTTGCTGATGGGCAATCACGGCGTGGTGGCGTATGGTGATTCGCTGTTGGAGGCGCTGTTCGGGCTGGAGACGGTCGAACTCAACGCCAAGATTTACCTGACGGCGCTGCAACTGGGCAACGTCAACTTCCTCGACGCAGCCCAAATCCAGGCTCTGCGCGCGCGTTACCTGGGCTAGCGGCTGGCGGCTAAACGTCCAGCAGTACAGGCACGCTTAACTGGAAACCGATGTGTAACGCTTCAAAAAACCCTTTGAGCGCAATGATCGAAACGTCGTCGTTGTCGGCTGGCGCGTGCAGAAACGGAACGTGCTCGTCGATCCATGCCTGCGAAGGGGGAGCCGCAAGCTGCATCATCACGTCTGCGTCCAGGTCCGGGGCGATGCCGCCGAAGAACTGCAGCAGCAGCGAGGCATGGGCCGGTCGAATCGGCGCGGTGAGGAACAGCATCTCAAACACCTGGTCCCCGGTCACACGCAGGCCATTGATATCCCGGTCTGGCAAGTCGGCGGTTTCGAAGAAGATGCCCTCCTGATTGCGCAGACCGGCGGCAGTCTGACCGGTGTAGCCGTGCTCGCGGAGCGCACGCTGCAACAGCGCAAAGATCAGTGGGTGATCATTGTCGGGCAGTTGGTTGAGCAGCCAGAATTCCGCCTGAACCGAGATCGGGTAGTTGATTGAGCCGATGCAGCCAAACGACTGGCGTGCACGGTTGGCCGGGCAGTCCGCGCATGACGCTTCCCAGGGCTGTAGTTCATCCGCCGCATCGAGCAGCTTTTGCACCACGATGACCTCGACCTCTTCGCTGCCATCTGCCGCCCGGCGCACCATCTCAAAGCCCATCTTGGACGGCGGGCGGGTGTCACCCTCTTCACGATAGAGCCGGATAACGGCTTGCGCCCGTTCGCGTCCCTTCAACCGCCCCATCAAACCCTCAACGGTGAGCGCGTTTTTGGGGTCGCAGTCATACCCGATGATGTAGTCTACTCCCACAGAGACATCCTGATTTGTGTATAACAGAAAACCGATACTTACCTTAAACAACCATAGCATTTTCTGCGCAGAACGGAAAGACTGCTGCCGTGATCCATAGTCGAGTTGGTGCACGGGCCAAAAAATACCGCCCTACAACATGGGCAGGGCGGTGGGATTATCGTGTGGTGCGTTGCGGTTTACTGCACGGGGATGTCGGCCACCCGGCCTTCGAGCAGGGTTATATACGCGGCGTTAACCCAACCTACCTGGCCTTCCCACGTGATACGGTACCAGGAGCCGCCTTCGGTCCGGACCTCGATCACGAACTCAGCGTTTTGCGGCACACTGCCGATCTGTTCCGTGTTGAGAATGCTGGGGCCGCTGCGCAGCCGCAGGTTGGTCGTCGCGCGTCCGCGCACAGTGACCGCTGGGTTGCCGGTTGGGTCTTCAGGCACGATCAGCGTGCCGGGCGGCGGCTCGGGGAGTACTTCCCCACTGACCACGAGGTCGCGCGGTTCGCCATCCAGCAACCGCACGTACAGGGCCGATACCCAGCCGCGCACGCCCTGGTAGTTGATCAGGTACCACGCGCCATTGCTGTTTTTCGCTTCGACGGTGAATGTGGCATTCTGCGGCACCACGCCAATCTTCTCACCGGTGTAGACGCTGGGACCCGTGCGCAGGTTAAGCGTATCGGTGGATGCGCCGTTGAGGATGATGCGCAGCCCGGTGGGATCGGGTTCAACCAGCGGGGCGGGGGGCGCGACCGGCTCATCAACCAGGGGCACGTTGTGCATGAACTCGTCATCGCGGCTCCACAGCCAGACCCACTCGTTGCTGACCCAGCCTTCGCCACCGCCGTCAAGCTCAATCTTGACCCAGCCGAAATCGGGCGTGATGCCCAGCACCAGGTAGTTGTCGGGATACACGATCTGGGTGATGACCGGGTTGCCACGTCCGGGGCCGGTGCGCACGTTGAGGGTATCGGCGGTCACGGCAGCCCACACCGGGTTAGGCGCGACGACCGCCGGGGCACCACTAGTGCCGCCGCCGGTTTCGCCACCTATCGCCCACCAGCGCACCTGGACACCGGCCAGTCCAGTGGCATCATAATATTCGACCTTGACCGTGTGATTCCCGGCACTGAGCTGGAAGACGTCGTTTTCATACACGGTGTATTGGGTTACACCGTGCCACTCGTCGACGACGATAGTCGAGTCGATCCACAGCCGCACGCCGTCATCTGCCCCTACCTTGAAGTGCCATTGGGGGGCGCTGGGGAAGTTGAAGGTCGTGGTCCAGCGCACGCTGAAGTTATCGGCGGGAATACCGGCTGCGGGAGCATTGTTCTGCCAGTTGAAGTTGATGTCGTTGTCGGTGCGGGTAACGGTGGGGTTGCCGGTCAGGGTGGGGTTGTTGAAATACTGGCCGTTCCAGTTGAGGCCAGGACCATATACTGTGCCGGTGGGCGGGGCTGAGCCGCCGCCTGAAGTGTCACCACCGCCGTCGGAACCGGCGAACCATTCGACGATAATGGCCGCCCGCCCGCCTCCATCATAATACTCGACTGTCAGGTCGTGGTTGCCTGCCGTGAGCTGGCCGATGCTGTTTTCGTAGGTGGTATAGCCCGCCTCCGAACCATGCCATTCATCAATGAGCATCGTCTGGTCGATCTTCAGGCGCGCACCATCGTCCACCGACACCCGGAAAGTCCACAGTCCTGACGAGGGGAAGTTGACGGTCGCCGTCCAGCGCGCGCTGAAGCCATCAACCGGCACTGTGCCGGGAAACGGCGAATCATCGCCCCAGTCGAAGTTGATCTGGTCATCAATCCGCGAGGCCACTTCTGCGCCTTCCAGGTTGGGGTTATTGTAATATTTGCCCAGCCAACCCGTCCCCGGATTAGCGCTGGTCGTCTGGACCGGAGCAAGAGACACCGGCAGCGCTGCCAGCGAAAGCCCCAGGAGCATCACCGCGATCACGCTGCACACGATAAATTTTCGCATAATGTTTATCCTGTCATCAATTACTATGCAGAAGATTGCGTCTTCTATACAGAAGATTGCGTCTTCTATGCAGAAGATTGCGCCCGACATTATAAAAAGTGGGCGCATAACGTGCAAACTCTGTTACCCTGACGGATTCATGACGTCGGGGTATGCTAGCCTTCATAACGCCGCATGAGGATATTGCGTCATGACGCCGCGACTTCCAACGTGCGCAGCACTTTTTCGGCGGCGCGCTGCCACGTAAACTGGTCAGCCTGGACATACCCTTTCTGGACTAGGTCGGAGCGCAGGTCAGGGTCGGAAACTACCTGTCCGATGGCGTCCGCGATGGCGTCCACGTCACGCGCGTTGACCAGCAGCGCCGCGTCTCCGGCCACTTCTGGCAGGGACGAGGTAGTGCTGGTGATGACGGGCGTGCCGCAGCGCATAGCCTCCAACACCGGGAAGCCGAAGCCCTCATGCAGTGTCGGGAACAGCAGCGCCTGCGCCCCGCTGTAAAGCGCAGCAATGTCATCATCCTCGACGTAGCCGGGCAAAATCACGCCCTCGACCCCGGCGGTCCACGCCGGATCGTATAGCCAGCCCTGCGGACCGGCCAGCACCAGCGCGGTGTCCGGTTCGGATTCTGTCTCGGACTGCGCGGCGCGCCAGCGGGCATAGGCCTGCACGATGCGCGCAATGTTTTTGCGCGGCTGGAGCGTGCCAACGAAAAACAGGTATCGTTCCGGCAGCCCATAGCGCGCGCGGACCGCAGCCAGTTTCCCGGCATCGTTCACCTGCACCAGTTCCTCGTTCACACCAGGATAGACCAACTCCATTTTATTTTCGGAAATGCGGTAATGCGCAGCCAGGTCTTTGGCGGTGGCCAGCGAATCGACGATCACGCGCCGGGCACGCCGCACGCTGTGCCGTGTGGACCAGGCCAGGTAATAGCGCGCGGCGGAGGGGTGCGCATTGGGGAAATAGACATAGCCCAGGTCGTGCACGGTCACAACTGCTGGGCCGGGGAACCACAGCGGCAGCGTGTGTGCGGGCACGAATGTGACGCCGGGACGTGCGCGCCACAGGGCTGCTGCAAACCGCAGATGCGTCCACATACGCCGCCAGGGGATGATGCGCTGGGTGACATTCGCGTAATCCGGGAACAAGTCCGGGGCGGGTTGGTCGCGGAAATAGAGCGTGAAATGGTGCGGCGTTTCCAACGCCAACAGCGCGCGGATCAGTTGCAGAGCGTAGTTTTCGGTGCCAGTACGCTGTGCAATGGTGGTGCGGCTGGCGTCAATTGCAATGTTTAGCATACTACCGTATCTCACTTATCCTGTGCGTTGGCGGAAAACAAGTGGCAGCAAAATGATGCCCAGCGCCGATATCAACAACGGCCAATAGTCAGCAGCCTCGTCCAGCAAGTCGTGATCGAATGGCTCGGTGGTATATGCGAATGCGATCCCGCTGGCGACAAACACCGCCATCGCCAGCAGCACCATTCGACGGTCACGCGGGCGTTCCAGCACAAACGTCAGCAGCAGCGCGCCGCCCACCATGACCAAGCCCAATGGCCACCATTCCGTCGCCTCCGGTTCCGGTTCGATGCCCAATACCAGCAGCGCCAGCAGCCCCGCGCCGACCCAGATCAACGAGCCGAGAAACAACAGCCCGCGTTCCTGCCGCCCAAAGGCAAGCCCGTGCAGGAGCAGCGTGGAAGCGACCACCAGCACCAGCCCGCCCACCAAGGTTGCATCCGCAATATCCGGCAGGCCGCTGACATCCTGCGCGCGGATAGTCAGGAACAGACCCAACGCCAGCAGATAGGCGGCCAGCGGTGCCATGCTGATCTGGGCACGCACCCGCCGCCGGAACATCTCTGCTCGGGGAATGCGCAGCCGTTCCGGGCTGCCCAGTGCGGCTGGCACGCCAGTGGGGGTTTCCTCCGCGCTATCGGCTCCTGCAAAGGGAGGCAGATCAAGCGGTGGGGGCATGTCAGGCGGATGCGGGCGCGCATTGTCCAGCTCATCGTCCGGCAGGGTGGAGATGTCGTCGCCGGGCAGGTCTGTGGCAGTATCCGCCTCCGCGTTGGTCGCCTGGTCCGGCGTCTCATCCGCATCACCCGGCAGCCAGTCACTGGCTAGCGTTTCTTCACCTTCCTGCGGCTCGAATGCCTCCAATGCGTCCAGTGCCTCCAGCAGTTTCTCTTCGAGGTTGGCGGTATTGTCTTCCTCAAATGCCTCATCGCCGTCCGCGGGCAGACGGTCCAGATCATCAGTCATTGGCGAAACCCTCCATTAGCATTATTGTAGCGGGGCATGGGACGAAAGCAAGCTGGCCTAAAACTGAGGCAGCGCGGTACAATGCGGGTAGATATAGCACACTCTGTTCACCAACAGCATCATGAGATTCTATGCAAACGACTGAACATCGGCTTCATATTTTGGGGGTACCGCTGCACGCCGCCACCTTTGAGAATATGCTAGACTGCATTGCGGCGTGGATCGCGGCAGGCAACCGTACGCACCAGATTTGTACCGCCAGCCCGGAATTCGTCATGATTGCGCAGGAGGACACGGCGTTTATGGCAGTGCTGCGCGCGGCGGACCTGTGCGTGGCGGATGGTGTGGGGCTGCTGTTTGCGGCGCGTTACCTGGGCCGTCCGCTGCCGGAGCGAGTAACCGGGTCGGATGGTGTGCCGCTGATCGCGCAGCGCGCAGCACGCGAAGGCTGGCGGTTGTTCCTGTTGGGGGCTGCACCGGGTGTGGCGGAGCAGGCTGCCGCGCGGCTGGTCGAGCAGAATCCGGGTTTGCAGATCGTGGGTACCTATGCGGGCAGTCCGGCTCCTGAGGAAAATGACGCTATCGTCCAGATGGTGAATGACAGTGGCGCGGATATGCTGCTGGTGGCTTATGGCGCGCCAAAGCAGGACCTGTGGATCGCGCGCAACCAGGACCGGCTGAACGTGAAGGTGGCGATGGGCGTGGGCGGCACCTTTGATTTTATCGCGGGCGTCGTGCCGCGCGCGCCGGTGTGGATGCAGCGGCTGGCCCTGGAATGGTTGTTTCGCCTGATCCGCCAACCCTGGCGCTGGCGGCGGATGCTGCGGCTGCCCCGGTTTGTGTGGGCCGTGCTGCGGCACCGGGAACGGGCTTTGAATGAATAGCGAAGGGATTTTACCAACGTGACAGTTTATGTGGATGTGTCGGCGGCGATCAACAGCCGGGCCGGGCTGGGAAGGTATACGCGCTCGCTGACGCAGGCGTTGTTAGAGCAGGCAGAGTTACCGCTGGCGTTGTTCTATAACCGCACGCGGCAAGCGCAGTTTGTGCCAGAATGGGCCACCGTACCTCAGCGTTCGATTGGCCTGGGCTACAAACCCTGGCGTTTGCTGGTTTACCTGGCGCAGTTAGCGCGTTTCCCGATGAAGCGGCTGGTGCCAGGGGCAGCGGCGTTTCACGCCACCGAGCACCTGCTGATGCCGCTGGGCAAGGTGCCGACCGTGATGACGGTGCACGACCTGATCTTTAAGCTGTTTCCCGAACACCACAAGCGCCTGAACTACTGGTTCCTCAACGCTGCGATGCCGCTGTTTGTGCGCCGCGCCGACGCGATCATCGTTGTGTCCCAGGCGACCAAGAACGACCTGATCCGTCATTACCACACTCCGGACAACAAAATCAACGTGGTCCACGAGGCCGCTGCGCCCCACTTTCGCCGGGTATCCGACGCTGAGGTAGCGCGCGTTCGGGAAAAGTACAATCTGCCAGAGCGGTATCTGCTCTCGGTCGGCACCATCGAGCCGCGCAAGAACCTGTCCCGGCTGGCGGAAGTCGTCGCCCGGCTGCGGCGCAACGACCGGAGCCTGCACTGGGTCGTGGTGGGGGCCAAAGGCTGGATGTACGATGAGTTTTTCGAACGGGTGGAACGACTCAACCTGGGCGACGTGGTGTTTTTCCCCGGTTACGTGCCGGATGACGACCTGCCCGCCATGTTCCGGGCGGCCACGGTGTACGTGATGGCGTCATTGTACGAGGGGGCCGGGCTGCCGGTGTTGGAGGCAATGGCATGCGGTGCGCCGGTCGTCAGCAGCCGCGAGTCGAGTATGCCCGAACTGGGGGCCGATGTCGCGCGCTATTTCAACCCCCGCGACCTGGACAATATGACGGATGTGCTGCGGATGGTGTTGGATGACGACCAACTGCGGACGGAGATGGCTGAAGCTGGTCCAGATCGCGCCGCGCATTTTTCCTGGCAGCGCGCAGCCCGGGAAACGACCAACGTTTATCGCAGTGTAATGGGCTAGAGGGCGGCACCGATGTTGCAGCGGTGATCTTCAACGCGGGAGGTACGGAGGCATGTTGGTACGTGATGTAATGACGCCCGATCCCGAAACGGTTGGGCCGGACGACAATCTGCAAACGGCGCTCGACAAGATGGCGGCAGCAGGCTGTCGCCGGCTGCCGGTGGTGGACGGGGTGGGCGCGTTGGCCGGAATCATCACCGACCGCGATATCCGGCTGGCCTCGAATTCGCCCCTGGTCATGCGCGAGCGCTGGCAGGACGAACTGCTGATGCGGCAGACGGTGGTAAACGCTTGCATGACGCCCGATCCCGTCTCCGTTGCCCAGGATGCGCCGCTGCAAGATGCGGTCCACCTGCTGCTCCAACGAAAGATCAGCGGCCTGCCGGTCGTTGATGGACAGCAGTTGGTGGGCGTCATCACCGTGACCGATCTGCTGCGCACCCTCGTCCACTTGCTGGACCGTGCCTGATCGCGGTCTGGTTGGCTGCGGTCCGGTTTGTCGCCATCGGCGGGTTTGTTAATCGGGGGGCCATGCTTCCAGGTTGGCCACCGGCAGCGTAAAGGCAAACACCGCCCCCCCCTGGGGATTATCCTCGATCCAGATTTGACCGCTGTGCGCTTCGACGGCCATCTTGCAGAAGGTCAGGCCCAACCCTGTGCCGCGTCGCCGCCCGCGCTGCCCGTCCAGTTGGGCAAAGCGATCGAACAGGCGCTCTTTGTGCTCATCGGGAACACCGGGACCAGTATCGCGCACTTCGATCTGCACAAAACCGGGAGCCGCGCTCTCGCCGCCAGGAGGATAGGCGCGGATAATGACGCTGCCCGCCGACGGCGTGAACTTGATCGCGTTGTCGACCAGGTTAAGCAAAACCCGCTCAACTTTTTCTCCATCAATATTCAGAATGGCGAGGTTGGACGGAATCTGTAGCGTCAGACTGACTTCCAGCTCCTGGGCCAGCGGGGACATTTCATCCACGACAGTGGTACACAGAGGCTTGAACTCGGTTAGTTCGCGGTCCAACGTCATCACGCCGCTTTCCAGCTTCGAGATATCTAGCAGTGAATCGACCAGGTTGAGCAGTTTGCGCACCGCGCGCGACGAGGCGTCGGTGGTCTGCTTGATCATCTTGCCCAATGGCTCATCATGAGGCGCAACCTCGCTCAACAGCTTGAGGCTGGTCGTCACGGCGGTGAGCGGCCCGCGCAGATCATGCACAATCATGCTGCTGAAGTCTTCGCGCGCCTGCTCCAATTCGCGTTCCTCCGTCACGTCGGAGAACACCATCAACAGGCCAATCACGCGCCCATTTTCGTCGCGCACGGGGGCATCGGTGCGGTCGATAAACCTGGTCTTCTGCGGCGTGGTGACCTGGAATGTCACCCGCCCGCCGTCGCGCGAAGACTCGTCCCAACGCCGTTGGTCCAGGCTGTTGATCACGCGCAGCAGCGCTTCTGTCCCGAACCCCATTCGCTCGGCCAACTGGAGCCGCTCGTTGCGCAGCAGTGCGGCGACCGGGGCGTCGATCAGGTGGCTCGGGTCCAACCCCAGCAAGCGTCGGACGCGCGGATTGGCCAGCGTGATCTGCCCTTCGGACGAGATGAGGATCACGCCTTCCTTCATGCTGTCCAGGATGACTTGCAGGCGGTCGCGCGCAATCTCGATCCGGCGGAACAGGCGCGCATTGTCAATGGCGATCCGGGCCTGGGTTGCCAGTTGGGTGACGAACGTTTCGTCATCTGGCGTGTAATCGTGGGTGCGATCACTGCCGAGCGAGATGACGCCCAACACGTCATCACCGCGTCGGACCGGGATGTTGAGCTGGGAACAGGTCGATTCGTCCAGCGCGACATATGCGCTTTCCCGGCTGACATCGGGCACCATGATCGACTGACCGGTGTAGTAGGACTGGGCCACAAAACCGGTCATCGGGCTGTCCTGGTCAAACGCATCGGCAGCAAAACCGCGATAGGCAACCAGGGCCGGGTCGGTGCCATCTTCTTCCGTGCGCAGCAGCAGCGCCCCGGTGCGAGACTGGGTAGCTTCGAGCGCGCGGTCCAGCACCAACTGGAACAGGCCCTGAAGATTGAGGGTCGAGGTCAGTTCGCGGCTGATATCGGCCAGCGCCGACAATTGCTCTACGCGGCGATCCAGCGCGGCGTCGGTCTGGGTATACAGCCGGGCATTGCTGATCGAGAGCGCGGCCTGATTGGTGAAGGTTTGCAGCAGCTCGATCTCGTCCGTGCTGAAGGTGCGCGACTCGTTGTAGAAAAAGACAAGGATACCGAGCAGGTCTTCGCCCTTGCGCAGCAGGAACTCGATCCAGGCGCGCTTGTTTTCGTGATCCATCA
>JAADYV010000286.1 GCA_010092855.1 Chloroflexota bacterium
AAGCAGTTGGCGGTAGATCTGGGGCTGGAGATCGTGCAGTTCTGCCCGCACCTGTGGGTCGATCCCAAGTTCAAGTTCGGGCAGTTCTCGAATCCTGATCCTAAGATTCGCCAGGCGGCGCTAGACCTGGCCAAGCGCACCACCGACATCGCGCAGCACAAGGACGCGCACATCATGGTCTACTGGCCTGCGCAGGATGGGTACGACTATCCCTTCCAGCTCGACCATCGCCAGGCGCTGGACGGCATTGTTGAGAACTTGGCTGCATGGTGCGATCACAATCCGGACCAGAAGGTCGTGATCGAGTATAAAGCCTGGGAGCCACGCTCGCGCATTCTGCTGCCCACCATCGGCCACTGCATGACCATCGTCAACGAGATCAACCGCCCCAACCTGGGCATCAACATCGATGTCGGTCATGCCTTCATGATGAAGGAAAACCTGGCCGAGTCGATTTCGTTGTGCTGCCGCTATGGGAAGCTGTTCCACACCCACTGGAACGACAACTGGAAGTTGTTCGATGACGACGTGATCGTCGGTACGGTTAACCTGTGGGAGACGCTGGAAGCGCTGTTCTGGCTGGACGAGTGGGGCTACGATGGCTGGTTTGGGCTGGACCTGTTCCCCTATCGTGAAGACCCGGCCCTGGTCGTGGACGAGACGATCAAGATGCTCAAGTTTGGCTACGAACTGCTGGACCGCGTCCCGCGCGACCAGATCAAGGCCGCCATGCAAAGCTCCGACGCCATCAAGATCGCGCAACTGATGCGCCAGATGCTGGGGGGCAGCTACTAGTATGGACCTGGTGACCCTGGGCGAAATCCTGATTGACATGTTCCCGGCAGAGATGGGACGAGGATTGACCGAAGTGTCGGCTTTCCACCCCAAGCCGGGCGGCGCACCGGCCAATGTCGCGGTGGCGGCTCAGCGGCTGGGAGCACAGACAGCCTTTATCGGCTGTGTTGGCGCGGATGCCTTTGGCCAGCACTTGATCGACGTGATGCGTACCGAGGGGGTGGCCACACAGGGAATTCAGATCGACGAGCAAGCGCGCACCACGATGGCGTTTATCGCCATGCGCGACGAAAACACACCGGAGTTCGTGTTCTATCGCAATCCAGGAGCGGATACACGCATTGCCCCCGAACGCCTGGACCGCGCCTTGTTGAACAGCACGCGGGCGCTGCATTTCGGCTCGCTAAGCCTAACGGATGAACCAGCCTTCAGCGCTACGCTAAAAGCGATTCAGATCGCCCGTGAAGGGGGCGCGCTCATCTCCTACGACGTGAACTACCGCCCGGCGCTGTGGTCCAGCCCAGAGGCGGCATTGGCGGCGGCGCTTGACCTGCTGCCGGAAGTTGACTTGCTCAAGGTCAACGAAGAGGAACTGGTGCTGCTCTCCGGCCAATCCGGCATCATGTCGCAGCCCGACTTGGCCGCCGCGCTGACAGACGCCAGCCAGGTATTGCTGGAGAAAGGGCCGGAGTTGGTCATCGTCACGCTGGGTCCCAACGGCAGCTTCTTTCAGACGGCGGATGGCAGTGGGATGGTACCGCCCTTCCGCGTCGAGACGGTGGACGCGGTCGGCTGCGGGGATGCCTTTATCGCCGGTGTGCTGACGCGGTTGATTCTGGGCCTGAAACCGGGTGAAGACTGGCGATCCCGGTTGTCACCGGCGGCTCTACACGAGCACCTGCGCTATGCCAACGCCGTCGGCGCATTGACGGCCCTGACTCAAGGTGTGATTCCCGCGTTACCGCACGCGGACCAGGTCGACGCTTTTCTGGCCACCCATCACAACTGATATCGTGGTCACGGACATCATGGAGAACGGTATGACAGATTTTGATGCAATGAGAGAAAAGGCCCGCCAGATTCGGCTGGATATTCTCGAAATGACGACCAAGGCCGGTTCGGGGCATCCGTCCAGTTCGTGGTCGGCAACCGACATCGCGGTGGCGCTGTTTTTTGGTGGCGCCCTGCGCTATCGCCCGGATGATCCCTGGTGGGCGGAGCGCGACCGCTTCATCATGAGCAAAGGCCACGCCGCGCCGCTGCTCTACGCCGTGCTGGCTCACGCTGGTTACTTCGACCGGGACGAATTGTGGACGCTACGCGAGATCGACAGCCCGGTGCAGGGCCACCCCATCCAGGGCCTGATGCCCGGCGTCGAGGCAACCACCGGCTCGTTGGGACAGGGCCTGTCGCTGGGAATCGGCCACATTTTCGGCGCGCGCCTGAATAACCTGGACTACCGGGTGTGGGTGCTGCTAGGGGATGGCGAATGCGAAGCCGGGCAAATCTGGGAAGCGGCGATGGCGGCCTCACACTTCAACTGCCACAAACTGCACGCCATCTTGGACTACAACAAGTATCAGGAGACCGGCCCCATCAGCCGCGAAATGGCGTTGGAGCCGCTGGTCGAGAAGTGGCGCAGCTTTGGCTGGCACGTCGAGGAAGCCAATGGTCACGATCTCGAAGACTTGCTGGCCAAGATCGAACTGGTGCAGATGCTCGAACCGACCGGCCAGCCGTCGATCATCATTGCCCACACCATCAAGGGCAAAGGCGTGTCGTTTGTCGAGGCCGATTTCACGTTTCATGGGCGGGCGCTTAAGCCGGACCAGGCCGACAAAGCGCGGGAGGAACTCAATGCAGCTCGGTGAAAAAGCAGGACTCAAACCCTCAGTTCCTTTGCGGGATGTGTTTGGTGACGCGCTGTTGGCGCTGGCGCGCGAGAATCCCCAGGTTGTTGTGCTGGATGGTGACCTGGGCAACTCGACCAAAGCCGAGAAGGTGCGCTTCGAGTTCCCGGAGCGGTTCTTCAACATCGGCATCGCGGAGAGCAACCTGGTCGGCGTGGGCGCGGGATTGGCCGCATGTGACCTGATCCCGTTTATCGTCAGTTTTTCGTCCTTCCTGCTGTGCAACGCCTACGACCAGATTCGGCTGTCCATTGCCATCTCGAACATCAACGCCAAAGTGGTCGGCAGTCATGGCGGGATCACGCTCGGCAAGGACGGCCCCACGCAGATGGGCATCGAGGACTTCGCGCTGGTGGGGGGCTTTCCAACCTTCGCGATCCTGGTACCCAGCGACCCGGCCTCGATGCATAAAGCAGTGCGCGCCGCCGCCGAACACGAAGGCCCGGTGTTCCTGCGTTCCAGCCGCATCGCTATGCCGCACATCTACCCGATGGACGATTGCCCCTTTGCGATTGGCAAGGCGAGCGTGGTCCGCGACGGTGGGGACGTGGCGATTGTGGGCAGCGGCATGATGGTGGCGGCAGGGTTGGATGCGGCTGCGATGTTGGCTGCCGATGGCATTGATGCGCGCGTGATCGACCTGCACACCATCCGCCCGATGGACGTCGAAACGCTGGTCACGGCTGCACGCGACACTGGCGCGCTGGTCTGCGCCGAGGAACACCTGCTGCACGGCGGCATGGGCAGCAACGTCGCGCGCGTGATCGCAGAGTATCACGCGGTCCCGATGCGGTTTGTGGGCCTGGCTGATACCTACGTCGAATCCGCCGATCCCGCCGACCTGTTGGTCAAGTATCACCTGACCGCCGACGACATTGTGACCGCGGCGCGCGCCGCCGTCGACGCCAAACGCTAGCGAGGACGCCATGCTGCATCGCGAACTACTCAAACGACAGGCAGACGGTAACCCGATCCGCGTGGGGGCCAGCGCGATTGCGTGGATGGGCAGCGGCTTTGTGACGCAAATGGCCAACACGCCCGGCATGGAGCTGGCAGTGCTGGCCAACCCGAATCCCGGTGCGGCACGGCAGATGTTGATCGACACCGGCGTCGCTCCGGATGACATCATCGAGGCGGACGCTCCTGGTCCGGCAGCGGATGCGGTGCGCGCCGGGAAGCGCGTCGTCACCGCGTCCTATGCATTGCTCGCCCAGGTGGACGACGTGGACATCGTCACTGACGCGACGTGGTCCCCGGCGGTGGGCGCGGAGGTGGCGTTCCAGGCCATCCAGCATGGAAAGGACGTGGTGTTGATCAACATCGAAGCGGACGTGACCGTTGGTCGGATGCTTAATAAGCTGGCAGCTGAAGCGGGCGTGCTCTACAGCGTTTCGTCGGGGGATGAGCCGGGCTGCCTGATGGAGCTGTATGACTTCGTGTGCTCGATGGGCATGGAAGTGATCGTCATCGGCAAAGGCAAGAACAACCCGCTCAACCCGGCGGCTACCCCTGATGATGTGGCGGAGTCTGCGCGCAAAGCGGACAAAGACCCGGTCCAGGTGGCGTCTTACGTGGATGGAACCAAGACCATGTTCGAAATGACGTGCGCGGCCAACGCCACCGGCTGTGTGCCGATGCAGCGCGGCATGTGCGGGCCGGAAGCCACGCTTGACACTGTCTCCGAAATCTTCGCGCTGCAAGAAGATGGCGGCATCACGGCCTTCCCCGGCGCAGTGGACTTTGTGCAGGGCAAGGCGATGGCGGGCGGCGTGTTTGTGACAGTGCGCGTGCACGACGCGCGCATCCGGGCCGACTTGCAGTATCTCAAGGTTGGCAAGGGTCACTACTTCACCTTCTTCCGGCCCTATCACCTGTGGTTCATCGAAGCGCCGATCTCGATTGCGCGCGCGCACCTCTACCGGCAAACAACACTGGTGCCGCTGGATCGGCCCGTGGCCGACGTGATGACGGTCGCTAAGCGCGATCTCCAGCCGGGCGATACGCTGGACGACTTTGGCGGCTACACGAGCTATGGCGTGATGGACCGGGCCGAAGCAGTGCGCGAGCTTAATGCCCTGCCGGTGGGCCTGGCCCCTGGCGCAAAAGTGATCCAACCGGTCGCTGCCGGAGAGGTCGTGACCTGGGATGATGTGGCGCTGGACGAAAGCGGCACGGTCGTCCGGCTGCGTCGCCAGCAGGATGATACGAAATAGTCTTTGGTTTTCCGAAACGTCAAACTTACTTCAGGTTTCGAAGTAAGATTTTCAAGAAAATCGTAAGTGATTGCTTGATCTGCAAAAGTGTTTCATGATAGGCTGAAGTTGCCCGCTGGTTAAATATGTTTGGTGGGTTCTTAACCTCCTGGGACCAGGTACCGAAAGACAACACAGGTGAAGAAACACGTGCGTTTACAGGCAGATGAAGCGCTAGTCGTCGAGGCTGTGCGGCGCAACGGTGCGATCTCACGCACCCGGATCGCCGCGATCACCGGCTTTTCGCGAGCCAAAATAACTTCCGTTGCCAACGGCCTGCTGGCCAAAGAAATCCTGGCCGAGATTGGCGACGGAGTATCTGAAGGGGGGCGCAAGCCTCGCCTGCTGCACTTTAACAACCAGTTAGGCTATGTCGTGGGCGTAGACCTGGGGGCCACCAGCCTCAGCGTGGCAGTTGCGCGCTTTAGCGGTGAAATCCTGGCGCACTGCAGCGAACCAGTTGATGTGCGTGATGGCCCGGAAATCGTCCTGGGCCGTGTCATCGATCTCGCGCTGGACCTGCTGGCACACCATGACATAGCACCTGAGCAGATTCGCGGTATTGGTCTGGGAGTGCCCGGTCCGGTTGAGTTTGCGACCGGGCTGCTGATCGCGCCGCCAATTATGCCCGGTTGGGAAGCCTACCCCATTCGCGAAGCGATGCAGTCTGCGTTTCCCAACTCGATCACGATGGTCGACAACGACGTGAACATCATGGCGTTAGGCGAGCTGCGGTCTGGAGCTGGCGTTGGTGTGGAGAATTTTATCTTCATCAAAGTTGGCACCGGCATTGGCTGCGGCATTGTTGCGCGGGGCAGCATCTATCGCGGCAGCACGGGCTGCGCGGGCGATGTTGGTCACATCTGTGTGGACCGTAACGGCCCGGTGTGTCATTGCGGCAACACGGGTTGCCTGGAAGCGATGGCCGCCGGTCCGCCTATTGCGCAGCGCGCGACTGAAGCTGCCCACGCCGCACGCAGCGACATCCTGCTGCGATACCTGGAACAGGGGAACGGCGTGCTGACGGCAGCCGATGTGGGCAAGGCCGCTGCTGAAGGCGACCGGATCGCCATCGAGATCATCCAGGACAGCGGGCGTATGGTTGGCGAGGTGCTGGCCAGCCTGGTCAACTTTTTCAACCCCAGCCTGATCTTGATTGGCGGTGGGGTGGCCAACATCGGTTTCCAGTTGCTGTCGTCCATCCGGCAAGGGGTGTTGCTGCGTTCGCTGCCGCTCTCGACCCGGCACTTGCAGATCGACTACTCTCCGATGGGGGCCGAAGCGGGCATCATTGGCGCAGTATCATTGGCACTCGATCATGTTTTTATCATACACTAATAAAGTTTTAGGAGGATATTAATGAAAATCGGAGTATTCACAGCGCTGTGGGGCAATCTTTCGTTCGAGCAGGCATTGGACAAAGCGGTTGAGCATGGTGTCTCATCCGTCGAGATCGGCGCGGGCGGTTACCCCGGTAATCCGCACTGTCCGGTCACCGAACTCATCGACAGCGAGACAAAACGCCAGGAATGGCTGGGGCAGATTACGTCGCGCGGCTTGATGTTGAGCGCGCTCAGCATCCACAACAACCCTATCCATCCCAACCGGGCCATTGCAGAGGAAGCCAACACTGTCTACCGGAACGCGATCAAGCTGGCGCAGTTGCTGGTAGTACCGGTGGTCAACACTTTTTCCGGCCTGCCTGCTGGTTCGCCCAACGACACCATGCCCAATTGGGTCACCTGTGCCTGGCCGCCCCATTTCCTGGAGATTCTGGACTACCAGTGGAACGGGATTGCCATCCCTTATTGGCAGGAAGCCGGTCAGTTCGCCGCCGATCATGGCATCAAGGTTGCGTTTGAGATGCACCCCGGCATCCTGGTCTACAACGTCGATACGCTGCTGCGGCTGCGCGAGGCGGGCCGCCAGGCGCTGGGTTGCAACTTCGATCCCAGCCACCTGTGGTGGAACGGCGTCGACCCGGTGGCCGCCATCCGAAAGCTGGGCGACGCGATCTTCCACGTCCACGGCAAGGACGTCTATGTCGATCCGTACAATACGCAGATCAACGGCTGCAACGACCATAAACCGTACGACCAGATTGCACAGCGCTCGTGGACCTTCCGCACCATTGGTTATGGGCACGGCGTCCAGGACTGGAAAGACATCATCAGCGCGCTGCGCTTGATCGGCTATGACTACGTGATCTCGATTGAGCACGAAGATGCGCTGATGTCGCCCGACGAAGGGTTGGCCAAAGCCATTGCCACCCTCAAGGAAGCTGTGATCGCCGAACCGCCCGGCGAGATGTTCTGGGCGTAAGCCAGAAAGGGTGCGGAGTAACACCATGCCGAAACGCCTGATCCTGTTCGATATTGATGGCACGCTGCTGTGGACCGGTGGCGCAGGCAGTGCAGCGCTCAGGCTCGCGTTGGAGCGCGTCTACGGTTCCGCTGACACGCTGGATAACTACGATCCCGGCGGGCGAACTATCAAAGAGATCATGGACGGCGTACTGGGCGCAGCCGGGGTTTCGCAGGATGTGATCCAGCAGCGGGCAGGTGAATTCCACACGATGTTGGTGGCTGAATTGCAGCGCTTGCTCAGCAATGGACGTTACCGGGTCGAAGCCTGCCCTGGTGGGTGGGAACTGGTTACCACCCTGGCAAAGCGACCTGACGCAACGTTGGGGCTGCTGACCGGGAATCCCGAAGCGACGGCCCGCATCAAGTTGGTAGCAGCCGGGTACGACCCCGCAGTGTTTTGCGCGGGCGCGTTCGGCGACGAGTCAGGGGACCGCCGCGCATTACTGCGGCTGGCCATCCAGCGGTCGCAGGTGGTTACCGGTGAGACGTTCGACCTTTCCGAGGTGGTGGCCCTGGGCGATACTGCCCGCGATGTGCGGTGCGGCCAGGCGGTTGGCGTGCGCACCCTGGCCGTAGCGACGGGGGGCGACGATCATGCGCACCTGGTTGCCGCACAACCGGACCACCTCTATAAAGATTTGACCGACTTAGACACGATATTACAAACACTTTGGAACTGAGTCTGGGCCCGCTGGTATAGAAAGGAGGTTGGCCGATACGACAGCGTAACGCTCATTTTCTCAATGCAAACAATCGCTATTTCTAACTAGGAGGAAGTTTACATGTATAAAAGATTAGCTCTGCTGTCGATCTTCGTTCTGTCGATGATGCTCGTTTCTCTGGCCCCGGCTGGTGTTCCCCAGGCCGAAGCGCAGGACCCGGAACTGACTATTGTCTGGTTCGCCTGGCCGCCCTGTGAAGCGCTGGCCGAACTCGTGCCGCAATATGAAGGTGCAAACGTGACCGTCGATTGTGTGCCGCTGGCCCAGTGGCACGACATCATCTTCACCGACTTCGTGGCCGAGGGCGGCGCAGACCTGCCGATCCTCGACAGTCAGTGGATTGGTGAGGCTGTGGGCGGCAACCACCTGGTCAACCTCACCGACTGGATGGAAGCGAACATGGAACTGGACGACTACGTCCCGGCGGCGTTGTCGGCCTATGGTGAATACCCGGCTGGCAGCGGCGTGTACTACGGTGTCCCGGCAATGGCTGACGTGCAAATGTTGGTGTACCGCGCCGATATCTTTGAAGAAGAAGGCCTCGACGAACCGGCGGACACCTGGTACGGGTTGCTGGAACAGGCGCAGGAACTGAAGGACTCGGACACCATCGAAAACGGCTTTACCTGGTTCTGGTGTGGCTCGGTGGGCTGCGTGGACCAGGTTCAGACGGCCTGGAACCAGATCGCGTGGTCGTTCGGTGGCGAACTGTGGGACCCGGCGGAGTACCAGGTAGAAGGCGTGCTGAACAGTGACGAGAACGTTGAAGCGCTGGAGTTTGCCGCTGAGTTGTACCTGACCGGCCCCGACGGTTCGGGCGACTTCACCTATGACGAAGTGCTGGGATCACTGTGCAATGGCACCTCGGCTATGACCTCGATCTGGGTTGGCTTTGGTCCGGTCATCGCCGATCCCAATAGCTGCGCAGAAGCCGAAAACTTCGCCTATGCCGTACCTCCGGGGCAAACCGATCACTACCTGAGCCTGGGTGGTCAGGGCATGAGCGTCAGTGCCTATGGTGACGTGGATGCGGCGCTGGACTTCTTGGCCTGGTTCCAGATGGAAGAAACCCAGCTCGAATGGATCCGCTTGGGAGGTTACAGCGCCCGTTACTCGATCCTGGAGTCGGATGAGTTCGTGAACGCCGCGCCGTACAATGGTGTGTTTGCTGACGCTTATCCGCTGGTCAAGGACTTCTGGAATTTGCCCGAATACAGCGAGTTGCTGGAAGTGCAGGGTGAATACCTGAACCTGGCCATTGTGGGTGAGATGGCCGCGGAAGAAGCGCTGTCCTACATCGCTGAAGAACAGCAGTACATCATCGACGATGCCTATCCAGATGGTCCGCAATAGGCCATAGGAAAACGGTATGAGCTGGCTGGGGCGGGGAACCCTGGTTGTCCGCCCTGGCTACTTCCACGAGTTTCGTAAGGTTTTTGGGAGGTGTTTGTTGGCTAGCCAATCTGAAAATGCAGGCATCGCCGCAGAAGAGCAGTTCAGCCCCGCACAATCCGAGACGATACGCCCGCGTTTTGGCTGGCTGAAGGATCGTCAGTTGGCGACATTGTTCCTCTTCCCGACCCTGGGCCTGCTTATCTTTATGAACGTGTTTCCGCTCGTTTGGTCGTTGTACCTGAGTTTTACCGATTACCGGGATTCGAAGGGCATTGAATGGACCGACGCGAACTGGATCGGGCTGGAAAACTATCAAAAGGTACTCACCGACGCGCGCATCTGGGAGCGGTTCACAATTTCTGGCTACTTCGTGTTGCCAGCCGTGTTGGTGGAGTTTGTGTTGGGGTTTGGGATCGCGCTGTTGCTCAACCAGGCCTTTAGGGGACGGGGTGTGATCACCACAATTATCCTGATCCCGATGATGCTTTCGCCGATTGTGGTGGCGTTTTTCTGGCGCTTCATGTTCCAGGCCGATATCGGCATCGTGAATTACTTCATCGTAGAGGTGTTCAATCTTGATCCGGTGCTTTGGCTGACCAAAACCAAAGAGGCACGGATTGCGCTGGTGTTGGTCGATACCTGGCAGTGGACGCCATTCATCATGCTAATCTCGCTGGCGGGCCTGGCTGCGGTTCCCAAGTACCTGTATGAAGCCGCCGATGTTGATCGCGCTACCGAATGGTTCAAGTTCCGCCACATCACGCTACCGATGGTTTCGCCGTTGTTGATTATCGCCGTTCTTTTCCGTTTGATGGATACCTACAAACTGTTCGATCTGGCCTGGATTCTGACCAAAGGTGGCGGTCCCGGCCATACTACCCAGGTGTTGCCGGTGTATCTGTATAAACGGGCGTTCACCAACCACTACACCGGTGAAGCGGCGGCTACCGGCTATATCATGCTGGTGGTCATCATCGCACTGGCGAATTTGCTGATTCGTTTCATCAACCAGGAACAGGCGGAAGGTTAGGCTGGGGCGAGACAAGGGAGAAAAGGCCAACTATTATGCAACTGATTGAAGTACTATTTTGGGCATTTATGAGCGCGATTGTTGGTGCAGCAGGAACCGCTTTTGTATACAGTAACAAGCGCCGCGAACCCGTTGCCGGGATGGTGATAGGCTTCGTGTTGGGGCTGTTGGGAAGTCTGCTGTTTCTCATTCCGCTGTGGCTGCTGGTGCCGCGTGGGGCCGGGTATGGCGAGGAGGAACACGTTCCCCAGAATGTAGTGGCGCGAATATTTTACCACTTTGTTGAAGGCTTAGAGCTGATGGCGATACCGATTGGGCGACGCTTGCGTCCGTACCTGTTCTGGTTAGCAGTCGGGCTGGTATTGTTCTTCTTCGCCTTCCCGCTCTACTGGATGGTGATCACGTCCTTTAAGCCGCGCGCCGAAGCCACATCCGAAACTCCGACCTTCATTCCCTGGGTCCAGTTTGATCCCACGCTTCAGAATTATGAAGAAGTGTTGATCGAGGTCAAAACCACCGCGTATGGCGGGCAGGAGACCGTACAGGAGAGCGAGTTCCCGGAAATGCTGAAAAACAGCATCTTGATCAGCGGCTCGGCAACCCTGGCCGCCGTGATCCTGGGCACGATGGCGGCGTATGCGTTCTCGCGCTTCAGCGTCCCCGGGGAAAACGACCTGCTGTTTTTCATCCTCAGCACCCGTATGCTGCCGCCGGTGGTGGTGGTGATTCCCATCTTCTTGATGTTCATCGAGTTGGATTGGCTCAATACCTTTGTGGGACTATTCGTGCTCTACACCGTCGTTGGGCTGCCATTTGTAGTGTGGATCATGAAGGGCTTTTTCGACGAGATTCCGCCAGAATACGAAGAAGCCGCCATGATTGACGGGCATTCGCGCCTGACGGCGGTGTTCAAGATCGTGATCCCGGAAGCTATTCCAGGCATGTTGGCGACTGCGGTGTTTGTGCTGATCCTGGCCTGGAACGAATACCTGTTTGCGCTGCGCTTGAACCCGCGTGAGTTCTCAACAGCACCGATCTTCCTGTCCGAAGTCATCGGTTTTGGTCGCACCGAGTGGGGCCGTATGGCGGCCACCTCGGTGATTCTAGTGTCGCCGATTATCGTGTTCACGTTCCTGGTGCGCAATCACTTGCTGCGCGGGGTGACGTTTGGAGCTGTGAGGCGCTGATGGCTGAAGTACGCATAAACCAACTGGTAAAAGTATTCCCCAATGGGACCGTCGCCGTGCAGGAAGTCAACCTGGACGTGGCCGACGGTGAGTTCCTGGTGCTGCTGGGGCCGTCAGGGTGTGGCAAGACTACGACGCTGCGCTGCATCGCCGGGCTGGAACGCCAGACCTCCGGCAATATCTGGATCGGCGATCACGTCGTCAATGACCTCAAACCTGGTGATCGTGACATCGCGTTTGTGTTCCAGTTTTATGCGCTTTATCCCCATCTGAACGTCTATTCGAACATTTCCTTTCCCCTACGTGCCATGAACGTTGACCGCACCGAGATCGACCAGCGTGTGCGCGAAGTAGCAAAGGTACTGCGCATCGAGCACGTCCTGGGCAAACGCCCGCGCCGGCTCCCTAGCGGTGAGCAACAGCGTGTAGCACTGGGCCGGGCCATCATCCGCCGTCCGCAGGTCTTTTTGATGGACGAGCCACTGACCAATCTCGACGCCGCGCTGCGGACCGATATGCGCGTCGAACTGAAACACCTGCAAGCCGAAATCGGTACGACCATGCTGTACGTAACCCACGATCAAACTGAGGCTATGAGTATGGGGCATCGGATCGCGGTCATGAACAAGGGCGTGCTGCAACAGGTGGGCACCCCGCTGGAAATCTACCAGCATCCCCAGACGTTGTTTGTCGCGGGTTTCATCGGCGATCCGCCTATGAATCTGGTGCCGGTCGAGTTGGTGGAGAACATGCTGCATGGCATTGACAATGGGATGCGGTTGGTGCTTGAGTCTGATGTCGTCCAGCAGGTGCGGGAGAAACAAAGCGGGAAGATGCTGATCCTGGGCATTCGTGCCGAGAACATCCACCTGACCGGTAACGGGAACGGTGGTGATGTGGCGCTGCCGGTAGCCACCCGCTCGTTGCTGGGTGACCAGGC
>JAADYV010000287.1 GCA_010092855.1 Chloroflexota bacterium
AGCCCGGATCGTGATGGCCACCATGCTTGACGAGCGCCCCTTGATCGCCAAAGCGTTCGAGAACGGCTGCGACGTGTTTATGGTCAAGCCCCACGGGTTTATGGAATTGTTCCGGCGCTTACAAGCGGTGCGCGCTGGTGAGGAAACCCTGCTCGATAAGCTGGTCATTGACCAGTATGGCCCGCGTCCCTTCCGGGCATGATAGAGTCGCCTGGGCGCGGTGGTGGACTACGAACACGAATCAAAACCGGGAAGCGCGACCGCCTCCCGGTTTGTTGTTGGCGAAAATCTGCGTGCTGCTACTCAGTACCCTCGTCCGACGGAGTCTCTGCCGCGTCTGCTGGCCTCAGTTCGAAAAGCATGTCGATGTACAACCCGGAGTAGACATCCCAACTCCAGAAGCCGGTGGCATTCATTTCCAGTACCAGGATGCTGCCGTCGTCGAGTTGGGTCGCGGCTTTGGCCAGGTACTGCTGGGGATCGGTTCCATCCACCGCGACGGCCCCATATCTGCCGCTGAAGTAATTGCCCTGCCAGGCATAGGTCACGCCGGGGATGAGGTTGCCTTCTCCGTCGTCTATTTCGCGCGTGAATTCGAGCAACACCTGGTCTACCGACGCCATATTGGTGCGATACAGCCGGAATTCTGCCGTAACGCTTTGGGCGTCGCCAGTCACATAGGGATTGCTGGCGCTAGGTGCTAACCGGATCAAGTCATCTGTGCCTTCAGCGGAAACTTCCTGGAAGTTCACGTTGTCATAGGTAAGCGTGATGCCGTCCACCGTTACCTCGCCTGGAAAGATGATTTCCGTCAGTGGGGCCGGACATGCGCCCTGGTCTTCAGCACCACTGTCACCACCGCCGAGGCTTATAGAATCTGCGGGATCGCTGCTGGTCTCGCAGTCTCCGGCCAGGTCGGGAATCGTTTCGACAAACGGGTCGCCCGTGATCTGCGACCCATCCGCGCCGTTTTGGTCATCATCGTCCACCGTCGTCGGATCAGCGCCATTGTCGCCGTTCTCGTCGTCGCCGTCATCGTCATCCCCACACGCGGCCAGGCTCAACGACAGGATCACCAGCAGCGTCACTACCAGCCAAACCCACTTGCGCATTTGTATCTTCACTCCTGGGGGTTTCACTACCCACCACACATCATTCAGCAAAAAATGTTCTCGCGGCGAGTTTACCCAAACCCCGCCGTGCGAGGCAAATCCGGTGGACGCGCTGTGATTCCGGTCAGCGCGCCCTGTGCCACAGCAGCGTCAGGTGCAGCGCCAGGGCCAACAGGACCACCGGCGCGGCGATCAGCGTGACCAGTGCCCCGTCGCGCAGCAGGGCAGCCGGGTCATTGTGCGGTTGCCCCAGGAAGTAGCTTAAAGCCAGCACTGGACACAACACAAAACACCCGTAGAAGGTCGAGCACAACGACACATTATGGCGCATGATGGCGCTCGTGATGCGTTGGCTGGCATCGCGGTTGGGTGGCGTACCTCTCATGGCGGCGACCAGTTCGTTGATCTCGCGGCTCCAGAACACGCCTTCATATGGTTGCAGCGTCCACAGCGGCGGGTTGGCCGGTTGGAGGTCGTAGACCAGTTGCACAGTGGTTGGCGCACCATCGCCAGGCGAGGACACGGACACATCGACCTGGACGGGTACGTGTTTGGGCGAATTGGTAAACTGGCTCAGCCAGGTATTGCCGCGCCGGTAGCACAGGCCGGAGTCGGGCCGCTGGTCGTGGCGCGCCCGGCGAAATCCGGCCAGCTTCAGGTACGCACGCGCCGCGTGGAGCGCTGCTTCCGGCTCCAGGTTGGTAGTGATGGTTTGTTCCACTTGCGCATACCGTTCGAACTGTTCCAGCGGATACACCGGCTCATATGGCGTTTGGTCGTGCATGTGTGTCGCTCCCATCTGATTTATCCTCAGCGCAACGGTAAAATCACGACAGTCAAGTAAGCCCTATTCAAATGGAGAAATCCGCATTGTCCTGACAATTGTCTCTGAAAACCTCGGCAAGCTAACTGCAAAATGGGATGAAATCTTCCCTTCATGAGGGAGAGAAAGGTGCTTACAATGACTGAACACTATCCTGTGCCAGCCGATGAGATGGAACCCGACTACCCGGTATCCGTTCATTTCGATCACCAAACGTTATGGGTGACGCTATATGATGGGCGCATTATTGGCCGGTAACAATCCTGTCGAACACATCCGCACGGCATCGACGGAAAAATAACCATTCCCTGTCACACCACCCGGTGCGCACTGCTTATCCAGCTAGCGCCCCAACAGCAGGGCAATGACCGTGTAGCCCGTCGCCAGCAGCGTCACCGCGCCCAACGCAACCGGCACCACCAGCACGCTGTCTGTCACCAGCGCGACCAGCGCCACGAACACGCACAGCGGAATGCTCACGAACATGCTTACGACCACCACATTGACCCCGACGCAGTGCAGCGTCGCACCCAGCGAATGAACGCGGGCGTGGCTGCGCACCGCCTCTCCGCGCGTTATGGATGCGGCCAATTCGTCCTGCTCAGCGTCCCAGTAGACGTAGCTTTGCGGCACGATGGCGACGCCGTCCGGGACGTGCACCTGCCAGCGGACGTGTATCTCGGCGGGCGTATCACCGTCTGCGGCGCGCGGCACAAGCGTGACGGTGGTGTGCATGGTGCGCGGCGAGGGCACCAGGAGCAGCCGGGCGTGTGATTCCGTCCCGCGCACGAAGGTTAGCGCGTCCTGGTCGGTGTGAGGTACGACTTGTGTCTGGAATCCAGCACGCTCCAGGTATCCACGCGCCCCGGCCAGCGCCACGTTCGGGTTGTGCGCCATCGGCACCACATGCTCGCGCGTATAGCCGCCCGGTTCCGGGAAGCCCAGCAGTGTGTTGCCTTTGAAGTCGGGTTTGGTTTCCTGCGCGGCGATATTATCTAGCCACGATGCAACAAACTCTGGTGCGGCGGGGGGGTGGGCCGGAGCGGATGTGCTCCCCGTCAGCCAGCGGTCCAGCCGGGCATAGGCGGCTTCGATGTCGCGCCGGAAGTCGACAAACGGCAGCGGCGCGAGTTCCGGGGTAGGCGTACAGGTGCGCACCAGCAGCAGCATCACCGGCAGTTCGCGCGCCTGGACCAGCGCGATTTGTTGCAACACAGACGGGTCTGCCAGCGTTTCCGGCGACAGCAGTACGACGCCGCGTTCCAGGCTATCGGGTGACTCTTCCGAGGGGGTATCATCCGCCAGCGGTTCCAGCAGCGGCGTGTGCCCCGCGTGGCGCAGCCGTTCGGCCACGCTCTCGGCCACAAACCGGTCGGCGGCAGCGTGAATAATCAGGATGTGGGCCATGATCACCGTCCTAGCAGCAACGCGAACACCATATGCACCCCGCCCAGCAGCACGCCTACCGTCGGGAAAAATACCAGCAGCGCCAGCGCCTCGCGCGCCGACAGGTTGTCCACGTCCGACAACACCAGCGCGAACTCACCCAGCACGCTGAAGAAAATGATGTAACCCACTAGGCAGCCCAGCATATTGTGCGTCATGGCCGCCAGGTTCCGGTATGCGATGCGTTTATGGTCGGCGGTGGTTCCGATGAGTGCACTTTCCAAAGCGACGATTTCGGTGTCCCAGAAAATGCGTTCCTTCAGGTTGATGGTCCACACCGGCGGCAGATCGACAAAATACGTGAACCGGACGCGAGTCGGTGTTCCGTCTCCGGCGTTGGATTCTGCCTGGGGCAGCACCGCCAGCGTGACCGTTGTACGGATGCACTTGGGGGCCACGGCGAACGATGCGCGCCAGCTTCCGCCGCGTATGTAGGTCAATGCTGCCGCATCTGGTGTCCGCGTGCTCTGAGGCTTGAACCCGGCTTGTGTCAGGAACGTGCGCCCGGCATCCAATGCTGCACTGGCACCCAGCGTCGTCGTGATCACGCGCCGTTCCTCCGGGCCCAGGTGCAACTTGAGGATATCTTTCTGTGCCATCGCAAAGGGGCTTACGGAGGCTGTTGGTCCGGCGGGCGCTGCCGGGGCGCTGCTTGCCGTGCCAAAACGGGACGTGCTGCTGCCCATGACCGGCGCGGGCGGTACGGGATTACCGGGCAGTCGCTGGCGCAGTGTGTCCCAGGCGGCGTTGAAGTCCTGGGTGAAATCCACCGGCGGCGCGAGATCGGGCGGTGGCGCGCAGGGCTGGATCAGCAGTGCGATCACGGGGCAGTTGTGCGCTTGTGCGGCGTGGATGGTCTGCTCAATGGGTGACGTACCCAGGCTGGCGGGCGTCAACAGCAGCAGACAGGCGTCCACCCCGGCAAATGTCGTATCAGCGGAGTCACCGTCGGACGTTGTCTCATCTGGGGCGGGCAGGTCCAGCACGGGCGTGTAGCCCAGTTCGCCCAGCCGCAGCGCCAGCGTCTCGGCGGCAAAACGGTCTTCCGGGTGGTGGCCGATCAGGATGCGCGGACGCGAAACAGCCGGTGATGCGGTCGATGGTGTGCTCATTATCCCCCCTTAGCGACCCCAGATAAAGCCTATCGTCGAGTGAATGGTGGCCACCAGCAGCCCAACCCCAGCCGCCACGACCAGGGTGTTCACCAGCCCGCCGAGCGAAAAGATATCAACTGTTGCAAGTACGAGCGCTAGCGCACCCACCAGCATCCCAGCCAGGATCACGTAAAGCAATGCCATCTGGAACGCGGTGGTCACCAGTTGCGACCACACTGCGCGGCGCAGCCCGCCATAGTTGATGCGCTCGCCCTGGATGGCGGCTTCCAGCCCGGCGATTTCAGCGCGCCAGACGGCGTTTTCCTGTGGCGTGAGCGTCCAGGCGGGGGGAATCTCGATGGTGTAGGTGTAGCGCGCCTGCCCCTGGCCCAGCGGCGTCAGCGAAATATCGGTCTTGACGCACCGCGCCGACTGGGTGAGATGCGCCCTGGCGACCGAACCGCGCGTATACGCCAGCGCAGTCGCGGGGTGGGCATTCGGGGGCGCGTCCAGAGAGGCGTCCACCGGGCGAAAGCCGATCTTCGCCAGGTACTCCTGCACGTTGGCCAGCAGCACACTGCGCGCCAGCGTGGTGGGGACCAGCTCATCACAGGTGGGGTTGAGCGCGGCCTCTTTCGCGGCCTGCTGTTCCTTAAGCCGCGCGACCCGCTCCTCCGCCGTCAAGCCATCCCCTTCGAATAAGCCGTTCCAGACGGTGACGGGCTTCTCCGGTTGTTCGGGCGGGGGAGGCAGATTCTGCGGCAAGCCCAGCAATCGGTCCAGGACGAGTTCCAGGTGCTCAAAGCCGCCGACGACATCGCGCCGCAGGTCGATCTGGTCGAATTCCGCCCACGCGGTGGGAATCACGCTGGTGCGCACCTGGAGCACCAGCACCGGCAGCCGGTATTCGCGCGCGGCAGAAATGTCCTGGTGGATAGTGTCCGCTTGCTGGCTGCTGGGCGAGAGCAGCGCGAGTACCGCGCCCGCCAGCGGCAGTGTGCCAGGATCAGGTTTGGTCCAGGGGAAGAATCCGGTTTGGCGCAGGCGGTGGGCCAGCATCTCGGCAGCAAAATGATCGTCGGGGTGGTGGCTGACGTAGAGTCCGATTTTTTTGCTCATGGTGTTCCACTCATCATGATACGCATTACGTGGTGTTGCGCGTTGTTGGGTATTGGATGATCAGGGCGATCATGCCCAGTGTAGCACAATCTGGGAAACGCGCTGCCCCCGCAATCCTGGGGGACTGCACTCTACAGCGGACGTAAGGTGTATCGCACTGCCGGATGTGGTATCCTCGGCACAGGAGACCCCCATCATTCACCAGGAGGAAACACACCCCATGCGACACCGCATTCCCATCGCGCTTACTCTGCTGCTGGTTGCTAGCCTGCTGGCAGCCCTGGCACCACTGCCTGCCGCACCACTGCCCGCCCATGCACAAAGCGGAGCCGACGGTTGGACGCTGTACGACCTCAATCTGCGCGCCGGGCCGGGCACCGATTTCGCCAGCCTGGGCACGCTGCCCGCCGCCGCCGAACTGGTCTTTGAGGCGCGCGACGCCGGGACGACCTGGCTGCTGGGTCACACGCTGGATGGCACGCGACGCGGTTGGGTGCACGGACTGTACCTCGGCTACCGGGACGGCTTCTACGCGGGCGACCTGCCGGTCAGCAGTGAAGTAATCGCAGCTCCTCCAGCGGATGATCCCGCGCCCGTTGATCCGGCCCCGGCTCCACCGGACCCAGTCACGCCCGGCGATCTCGGCGGCACGACCCAGTACAACCTCAATTTGCGCGCCGGACCGGTTAGCACTTACGGCGTGATCGAAACGCTGCCCCCCGGCTCCAGCCTGGTGATCGAAGCGCGCACCGCCGATTCCGCGTGGCTGCTGGTGCACACGGCCGACGACGCCCTGCGCGGCTGGGTATCGGCGTTGTACGTGGATGTGCCGCCTGACGCCATGCTCGCCGACCTGCCGGTAAGTGACGAGGTGATCGGGGTGCGCTTCACCGAGGGCGACAACGATCCCGTTGCGCCCGAAAACGCCGAACTGGTCGCGTTTCTGGAAGATGTGCCGGTGCTGCCCGCCATCAGCCCGCGCGCCCGCGCGATCTACATCGGCAGCGGCAACAATCCCAACCGCTTTACGACCGTTGGCGACTGCAACACCACTGCGCCTGCGTTCCTGGTGCCGTTCAGCACTGGCTACTACGACCTGGGCCCGTATGCGTATTTGCAGAGCACGATTGACTTCTTCGGGGATTCGTTTGGGCGCAGCAGCCAGGCGGCGCACGTTGGTTTTAACACCATGATGGTGCTCGATTCGGGGTGGGCCAATCCGCAGTGGTGCGAGCCGGGCGAGTCGGTGTTGTGGTGTGAGTACCGGCTGAGCGAGGCGTCGGTGGCGATCATCATGTTTGGCGTCAACGACGTGCTGCACCTGACGCCCGATACCTACGAGAATTCGCTGCGCGAGATCGTGGAGTGGTCGATTGATCACGGCACGATTCCCGTGCTGAGCACGTTCTCGTGGGCGGATGGCGCACCGTACCTCAACAAAGCGCTCCAACTCAACGTAATCACGGTTGAAGTAGCGCGCGCCTACGACGTGCCGCTAATCAACTTCTGGCTGGCCGCGCAGGAGCTGCCCAACAACGGCATGATGGACGATACCCACCTGAGCTATGGCTCGCCGCCAGGATCGGCCCTGTTCGACGGGCAGGAAGCCACATCCGGGTTTACGCTGCGCAACCTGCTGGTGCTGCAAACACTGGACCTGCTGCGGATTCATGCGTTGAATTAGGTGCCTGGTAGCCAGGTGTTGGTAGAGCTTGATAGGGGCGTATCCAGCGCGATGCGCCCCTGTGTAGCAAGTGTCACCGAACCGCTGGCAGAGCGCCCGGCCTGGGGATTATTCCTCCCGCAGCAGCGCCAACGCAAAATTCGGGTTGCCACCCAACCGCGCGATCTGCATCCACACCATCGCCAGCGGTTCGAGCAAGCGCGCACTGCTGAGCGGCCCGGTGTCGATAGGTTCGAAGCCGATCTCGGCGCTGAGCTGCGCGACCTTCGCCTTTGCGTCCGCGTCATCCCCGCAGTAGAACGCGCCCGCCCGGTGCCCCTCCATGACCGGCTTTTCCAGGTTGCCGTAGAAGATGCTGTTGTAGGCTTTCACGACGTGCGCACCGGGAGCCGCCGCTGCAATCTGCTCCGCCAGGGACGACGTGTACCCGACAAACAATTGCCCATCCGGTCCGAGAGCGTTGTTGCAGTCGATGATGACCTTGCCCTCCAGCGGCCCCAACGCCTGCACGGTTTCGACGGCGACATACCCCAACACGGCCAGCAGCACGACTTCACCGAAAGCGGCTGCTTCGGCGCTGCTGCCGCCGCTCACGTCCCGGTTTGTTGACTCCGCGATTTCGCGCGCGAACACCTGGGCGCGTTCCGGGCTGCGCGAACCAAACATGATCGCGTGCCCCTGCGCCGCCCACAGCTTCCCCAGAATGCTGCCCATCCGTCCCGTGCCGATAATACCGATTTTCATCTGATACTCCTTAAGTATGTGTTAGGCGCAGTTGTAGGGGCAATACACATATTGCCCCTGGCATGGTTGCTATGCAGATGTTGTTGATTGTACGGAAAACAGATGTTACGCGGATAACTCGCGCTTGAGAAACGCCTTGACCGCGTGCACCGGCACGGCGAAACCCACGTCTGGCCCGGCGATCATGGTGTTGACGCCGATCAAGCGCCCGGCATGGTCCACCAGGGGACCGCCGGAGTGACCGGGCCGCATGTGCAGGTCCACCACGATCCACTCCTGGTCCGGGCGGGGGACTTCGGGCATGTTACGCCCCATGCCGATCACGGTGCCGCCCGTGACCGCGCCCGCTACGCCCCAGGGATGGCCGACCGCCATCACCCACTGGCCGGGCTGGAGCCGCTTCGACCGCCCCAACTCGATGGTGGGCAGGTCGTGGGCATCAATCACCAGCGCCGCGAGATCGCGTTCTGGATCAGCGGCGATGATCTCGGCGGGCAGTGATTCACCGTCCGGCAGCGTGACGTGCAGCCGGGATCGTCCGGCGACGACGTGGGCGTTGGTGATCACCAGCCCGTCCGCGTGCCAGATCGTGCCCGCGCC
>JAADYV010000288.1 GCA_010092855.1 Chloroflexota bacterium
CACGTGTTAACGGTGATTGACCATGAGGAAATATTGCACGATCCTGCGGCTCCCGCTGGATCGTTTCAGGAGGGTTGACAACAGCGGCGGGGTGATGTAGTTTATTTTGGGCACTCTGAAACGTGAGGATACAGCGACAGGATATGGGGGCAGAAACATGAGCACAACAGCCTGGTATGTTTTGCACAGCAAGCCACACAAGGAACCCAGCCTCAACGAATATCTTCAGTCACTGGACATCGAAACGTACTACCCCACCCTTACCGTGAACCCGGTCAACCCGCGCGCGCGGAAAATTCGTCCCTATTTTCCGAGGTACCTGTTTGTGAACGTCGATCTGGACGAAGTCGGCATCTCTACGCTGCGGTGGGCCTCTGGCGCGACAGGGTTAGTCATGTTCGGCGGCGAACCGGCCACCGTACCCGACCACGTCATCCGGGAGATGAAACAGCGCGTCGCCCAGATCAGAGCCGAAGAGAAACAGTTTCTCGACGGTCTCCAACCGGGCGACCCGGTCCGGATTGTCGACGGACCGTTTGCGGGCTATGAAGCCATTTTTGACGTGCGCCTGAGCGGAAACCAGCGCGTCCAGGTGCTGCTCGATATGCTGAAGCGACCGATCAAAGTGCAGGTCGACGCCAGGGTAATTCGCAAAAACGAGCCACGCAAGTATTAGGCCCTGACAACAGTCTACACGTGGGCAGCGATCACATCATGCGCTGCCCCACCATTTCCCCTGGCCCCACCGCCGCCCCAAACTCCCAGGCGGCACTGATGTTGTGCAATTGTTCCAGCGGATCGCGCTCGCTAGCCAGCCCGTGCGCCAACAGCATGTGCAGCCGATCCCAAAAATCGGCGGCCTTCGTCCCATTGCGATAGCCGACCAACTGGACAATGCCGGGATGGACGGTGGGCACCATTTGCTCGCTGTCGGTCAGCAGTTCTTCGTGCAGCTTTTCGCCGGGCCGCGTACCAATAAACTCGATCTCAATATCGTTGTAGGGGCGCAGCCCGCGCAGCCGGATCATGCGTTCAGCCAGGTCGACGATGCGCACCTCTTCCCCCATCCGCAGCATGAAGAGTGTATTGCCCGCTGTCAGGCAGGCCGCGTGAATCACTAAGTTAACGGCTTCTGGAATCGTCATGAAAAAGCGCGTCATCTCCGGATCGGTAACCGTGACCGGCCCGCCCGCGTCGATCTGGCGCGAAAACAGCGGCACGACGCTTCCCCGGCTTCCCAACACATTCCCAAAGCGGACCGTCGCAAACTGCGTCTGGTGCCCGTTCTGCTGGGCTAGTGCGCTGACGACATGTTCGCAGATGCGTTTGCTAGCGCCCATCACGCTGACCGGACGCACGGCTTTGTCAGTTGAGATCAGCACGAAGCGTTCCACGCCGAAGTCCCGCGCCAATTCCGCCACGTTCAAGGTGCCGCCGATATTCGTCCGCACCGCCTCATCGGGATAGTGTTCGAGCATGGGCACGTGCTTATAGGCCGCCGAATGAAATACGACCTGGGGCTTGTAGCGCTGAAACACCCGCTCTAAAGCAGCACGATTCGTAATGCTGCCTAAAAACGGAACCAGGATGTTCGCTGGCGCTTTGAGTTCGAGCTCGGTGGCCAGGTCGTGCAGGCCGCTTTCGTTGTTGTCCAACAGAATGAGCTTGCGCGGTGAATAGCGCAGCAACTGCCGTGACAGCTCGGAGCCAATCGAACCAGCAGCCCCGGTGACCATGATCACTTTGCCTTCTACCGGCGCGCTATCGACTTCCTCGTGCCAGCTAATCGCAGGCCGCCCCAACAGGTCTTCTGGCCGCAAATCGCGCAGCAGCGGAGCGCTTTTGTGGTCCCGGATATGGGCGTAGACATCTGGTACAATTTTGATCCGTGCTTGCGTCTGCTCGCAGTAGGACAAAATCTCGCGCAGGTCCGGCCCTTCAATGCGATGAATCGCCACCACGATCAACTCGACCCCATGCTTCTCGACCAGGGCCGGAAGGTCCTGCCGTGTTCCAAGCACCGGGCTGCCCTCGACATACAGAGATTGTTTGTCGGGATCATCGTCCACAAACCCGACCACTTTGTACCCACTCGCGCCGTTGTTAAAGCGGCGTTTCAGGCGCAAGGCGGTCGTCTGCCCTGCCTCCCCCGCGCCGATAATCAAAACCCGTGTTTCTTGCTTGGGGAATTCATAATGCCAGATTGCGTTCCAACGCCACAACAGGCCACTGATCAGGCGTGAGCGGTAGCGCACCGCCACAAAGCCCATCAGAGACAACAGGTTGCCAATCAGGATCACAGAGAGCGGCATCGGTCGCGGGGAAACCGACAAATCGACAGCAAGCAACACAACGGTCTCCAGCCCGACGCCTTTGATGATGACGATTACCTCGTGCCCGCTGGTCCGCGACCAGATGCGGTGATAGGCACCGGCTATATATAGCGCCCCAAGTAGCGTCCCCATAACCAAAACCCAGGCAGCCGGGCTGGTCTGTTCGATGATACGGGGAACGCTGGCGACGCGCACCGAATATACGCTGATGTAGGCGGCAAGAACCAGCAGCACGTCAGCCCCGGCTAGTGGAACTATTCTCCTGAAGTGCACCGCACTACGGCGAACAATTCCTGGCGCATGACTCATTTTTGCCTCCCCTCTCACCAAGCCTGAGCAAGATGACTACCCAGCATGCATTATACTTCAAGAAGCAGCGTGTTGCATACGTGAAAGATAGACGAAAAATAATTGACGCTTATATGAC
>JAADYV010000033.1 GCA_010092855.1 Chloroflexota bacterium
CGAGTTGGGCCAGGACAATCCGCGGTGGATCTTGTTCGCCGTGATGCAAAATACACGTGTGCTGCTGGCAGCTACTATTCTGGGGCTCTTTACGTTTGGGGTGCTGTCCGTTATCCTGGTGATTGTTCCCTTTGGGATGCTGGGGTTCATTATGGGCCAGGTGTACATGTCCAGCCTCAGCCCGCTGCCGTTCTTCCTGGCTGTGATCCCGCATGGCATTGTGGAAATCCCCATCATCCTGATCGCGGGAGCCGCTGCGCTGCGGTTGGGCAGTATCGTCACCCGTCCACCCGATGGCCAGACGGTGGGCGAAGCCTGGGTGCGAGCGCTGGCGGACACGGTTAAGTTGTTCGTCGGGGTTGTCATTCCGGGCTTGATCCTGGCCGGCATCCTGGAAGTGGTGCTAACGCCGCGCGTGGTTGAATGGGTGTTGATGCTCTGATAGATTCCGCGATCTTGCGCCGACTTGCGCCATCCCGCAGTTGTAGCACAATAGGGGGATAACCTTCTCTCTATTGTGCTATAGGAATTGCTATGGGCCGGTTAATAGTTCTGGGTTCGGCAGCGGCGCTATCGAACGCCGAGCACGACAATACGCATTTTCTGTTACAGGGAGATTATGGCAGTCTGGTATTGGTCGACTGTGGATCGAACCCAGTGATCAAACTGCCGCGTTATGGTATTCACCCGGCGGATTTGCCTGATATAGTCGTGACTCACTTCCATCCCGATCATGTCTCTGGCATTCCGATCATGCTGATGCAAATGTGGCTGTTGGGCCGCCAGCTTCCGCTGCGGCTGTTGGGTTTGCATCATTGCCTGAGCCGGATCGAAACCATGATCGAAGCCTGCCAGTGGCGAACCTGGCCCGGTTTCTTCCCGCTGGAGTTTCACCCTCTGCCAGAACAGCCCGGCACGTTAGTGCTGGATAACATCGATTTTCGCATCCGCGCCTGGCCAACCCGACACTTCATTCCCACCATTGGCCTGCGCATCGAGGTCAAAGCCAGTGGACAGATCATCAGCTATTCATGCGATACCGAGCCGGTGCCCAACATCGTGACGTTGGCCCAGGATGCGGACCTGCTGCTGCACGAAGCGGCGGGCGCAGGTTACGGTCATTCCAGCGCAGCCCAGGCTGGCGAGACGGCGACTGCAGCGGGTGCCAGGCGGTTGGTGTTGATTCATTACAATGTGTGGGAGCATGATCCTGGCCCGTTGGTGGACGAAGCGCGCACTACATTTTCCGGGCCAGTTGAACTCGCGGAGGATTTCAAAGAATACAGCATATAGTGGACTGGTTTGGCGAAGCTTGGCCAGGCTGCCCTACTTATGAATTCGCCCCCTGGACTTCTTCAGCCACCGGCTTGACCGTTGCGTGCAAAAAAGCGAAGTCACCGCGAGGCGGCATGACTTCATGTATTTCGACAATCTCAAATGTTTTTTTGCCGATCTGAATTCGCCCGCCAATCTCTGGAGGTTCAAACTCGTTGACGATTGCGCCAGGGTGGTCTATACCGACCACCACGTAACTCACTTTATAAGTCATCATCGCTTGTTATCCCCTACACCTGGAGGGCTTACGGACCTTCTGCCCCAGGCTTCAGATTACTGTGGCGTAGCTTAAACGACAGGTCCAGAGCCAGGTTACGCATCATAATATACCCGATCGCGGTGTCCGAGTTACATAGCTCGTTGAAGGCTTGCCGGCTGATAGCGTGTAAGACGGTCCCGTCCTGGCTACATCTGACGGTCGCGGATCGTTTGCCCATATCAAGTAACGCCATCTCTCCAAACACCTGCCCGCGTCCCAGAAAGAGCTGTGATTGTTCTGGCTGGTGCGGTTTGCGTCGAATCAATACTTCGACCTGGCCTTCTTCAATGAAATACAATATGTTACCGTCGGTGCCTTGCTGAAAGATCGTCTCGTTTTCCTCAAATTCGACTTCTTCGCCGATCTCAATCAGGCGTTCCAACTGGTCGTCTGTCAGGCCGTTGAACAATCCTGCGGATCGTAATAAATCAAGCAGTGCCATCTCCATGGCTCCTTGCGCTCACGCGACATTACACAATCCACTAAGATAAAACGTGTGATAGTGCAAAAAAAGCATACTATACAACCGTGACAGAGGCAAGCGCAACGGTTAACGGCTTCATACCACCGGGGTAGTGATACGTGCACCTCAGTCTGGTTCGCTGAGCCAGGGCGGACGCTGTATTCTCTGCCCGCAATGAGTAGCAGACTTGCACCTGTCTTATCAGCTACATCACAATTCAATCGCATCTCTTATTGAGCCTTAACCCTGGCTGTGGTATGATCAACACGGACAAACGGCAATCTTAAGCTCCGGTGTTTTGTGGAGTGAATATGTCAGACCAAAGTGAGCCTCAAAATCCACCTGACGCCGCTGAATCCGAAAATCAGGCAACTGGCCGTTGGGTTACCATTCGTCATACCGCAGCCTGGCGACCGCCCACCGATATATATGAAGTGGATGATCACCTGATTGTGGTGGTAGAAATCGGCGGGATGCGCGATGGTGACTTTACTGTTACATTACACGGCAAACAGTTGCTGATCAGCGGTATACGGCGGCGTGAAACCAAGCCAAACTGTGCTTACCATCAACTCGAAATCCCGTATGGAGAGTTTCGGACAGAAGTCCGTTTGCCCTGGCCTGTTGCGCGGGATGATGTTTCGGCCAGTTACCATGATGGGTTCTTGCGCATCGAGTTGCCGCACGCCCCCACGCAAAAGGTTGCTATCACCGACGCCGACAGTGACAGTGACCATGATCGATAACCATGACTGATGCCAATGGCGCGCATATTCGATAAAGAAAACTGACTATGCCAGATGATCCCAAAAAGCCAGTGGATGACGAAAATCAGGATATACCTGAAGACGAACAGACCACCGAGCAAACTATCGAAACGGCTAAACAAGACGCCGAAGAACGCGCGGTAGACCTCGCTCACAATGATGTTGCTGACGGAACTGGTGAGGCTGCTGACGCGGAAACAACGATTGATCTGCCGGATTCGCTGCCGATCTTGCCGCTGCGTGGCCTGGTAGTTTATCCTTTCACCACCATTCCCCTCACCATCGGCCAACCCCGCTCGGTCAAGCTCGTGGATGATGTTGTAGCTGGCGACCGGCTGATCGGGATGGTCGCGTCGAAAGACCCCGACCTCGAAACACCTGGCCCCGAAGATATCTACGAATATGGTACGTTGGGGCAGATCAACCGCTTGTTCCGCGCCCCGGATGGCACCATCCGGCTGCTGGTGCAAGGGGTAGCGCGTATCAAGGTGGAGGAATACACAGCCTCCGAACCGTTTCTTCAGGCGCGCGTCACGTATGCGCCCGAAACGGTTGAGAAAGACATCGAAGTTGAAGCCCTGATGCGCAATGTGGTCGAGCAGTTTGGCCGCATGGCCGACCTGGTGCCCAGCATCCCCAGCGAACTGATCAACGCCGCCCTGAACGTCAACGAACCCCTCCAACTGGTGTACGCTCTCGCGACCTACATTCGTATCGCGCTCGAAGACCAGCAGAACCTGCTGCGGCTCGATGCAGTGATCGACAAGCTGCGCACGCTGATGTCGATCCTCACCAAAGAGCTGGAAGTGTTGGAGCTGGGCCACAAAATCCAGTCGGAAGCCCAGTCGGAAATGGAGAAGATGCAGCGCGAGTATTTCTTGCGTGAGCAACTGAAGGCTATCCAGCGCGAACTGGGCGAAGGGGACGAACAGGCGGTCGAGGTCGAGGAATTCCGGCGCAAGATCGAACAGGCCAACATGCCAGAAGAAGCCGCGCGCGAAGCTCGCCGCGAGCTAGACCGGCTTTCCAGGCTGCCGACCGCCGCAGCAGAATATGGCGTCATCCGCACCTACCTGGACTGGATGGTCAATCTGCCCTGGGATGTGCGCACCGAGGACAACCTCGAGATCGTGCACGCGCGCGGGGTTCTCGACGAGGACCACTACGGGCTGCAAGACATCAAGGAGCGCATTCTAGAGTACCTGGCTGTGCGCAAGCTGCGCCAGGAACGTGCCGATGAGTTTGAAACCGAGGACGAAGACAGCCCGGTAGACCTCGTCCGGCGCGAGCGCAAAGGCGCGATCCTGTGCTTTGTCGGCCCGCCTGGGGTGGGCAAGACTTCACTCGGCACATCGATTGCACGTGCGATGGGCCGCCGCTTCACACGCATGTCATTGGGCGGCATTCGTGATGAAGCCGAAATCCGGGGCTTCCGTCGTACCTATATTGGCGCGATGCCGGGCCGCCTGGTCCAGACGATGCGCCGGGTTAACAGCCGCAACCCGGTGATCATGCTGGACGAGGTGGACAAGTTGGGGCGCGACTTCCGGGGCGATCCCGCGTCTGCGCTGCTGGAAGTGCTGGACCCGGAGCAAAACTTCGAGTTCCGCGACCACTACCTGGACGTGGCATTTGATCTGTCCGAGGTGATGTTCATCACCACTGCCAACACGCTGGAGACAATCCCCGGTCCGCTGCTGGACCGCATGGAGATTATCCAGCTTAGCGGCTATACTGAGCTTGAGAAGGTACAGATCGCGCAACAGTATCTTGTTCCGCGCCAGATTCGGGAAAATGGGCTGCGCCCAGATGAACTGGCCTTTACCGATGCCGCTATCCTGAAGATCGTGCGCGATTACACACGAGAGGCAGGGGTGCGGAACCTGGAGCGCGAAATCGGGCGGGTGGCACGCAAGATCGTGACCCGCATCGCCGAAGGTCGTGAAGACCTGACCACTGTGGATAAAGATGACATTCTTGGCCTGCTCGACCATCCTCGGTTTGGTTACCAGACGGAGATCGAGGAGCGCACAGCCGACACTCCAGGCATTGCCGTTGGCCTATCGGTGACTGTGTTTGGCGGTGACGTGCTGTTTGTAGAAGCTGCGCAAATGCCTGGCAGTAAAGGCTTCCAGTACACCGGCCAATTGGGGCAGGTGATGCAGGAAAGCGCGCGCACGGCGTTTTCATACGTGCGCTCTAAGGCGGGCGACCTCAAGTTGGACAGCGACTATTTTGAGAAACGGGACATCCACCTGCATGTACCGGCGGGCGCGGTGCCCAAAGATGGGCCGTCTGCCGGGGTGACGATGGCGACGGCGCTGGCGTCCCTGTTTACTGGGCGTCCCGTGCGCAGCAACGTAGCCATGACCGGCGAGATTACGCTGCGCGGGCAGGTTTTGCCAGTAGGTGGCATCAAGGATAAAGTGTTAGCAGCACACCGTGCTGGTCTAGACACAGTTATTCTGCCCCGTCGCAATGAACACGACGTCGATGATGTGCCAGAAGATGTTCGCAAGTCTGTGGAATTTGTTCTGGTTGACGAAGTCGACGATGTGCTCGATGCTGCCCTGATGCCTGCCGACGACGCCGCTACGCCTCATAAGGCGGCCCAACAAGACGGCCAACCCATTAGTGAGCCATCGACGTAAACGGGCCTGCGTCCAGAACTCTTTTTATCCGCACCCATTTGATTAGTAAGGAAGGCTGCATTGCCCAAGGTGTTGATTGTAGACGATGACCGCACTACCGTGAAGCTGTTGCAAACATTGCTAGAAATGGACGGCTTCGAAGTATTGATTGCGGCGCGCGGTCAGACAGCGCTTGAGATGGCTCATGCTTCCGCTCCGCATATTTTCCTGGTCGACTATCACCTGTCCGATATGGACGGCGTCGAACTGGTTTTGAGTCTTCGAGCAGCCCCGAACACCGCCAATGTACCGATTGTGATGGCATCGGGGCTAAACGTGGAAGATGAAGCGTTGCAAGCTGGAGCCGATCTATTTTTGGGCAAACCCTTCGAGCCGAACAAACTGGCCAGTATTCTCATGAGTTTGCTCGAATAACGCAGCCTTCTCGATCAGTTTTCATAACGGAGAGAGGCTTCGTGACACCAAAATCACGACGTTCGAAGATGCAGTGGTACCGCATGGACCTGCATCTGCATACACCTGCCTCTGGCGATTACCAACAGCCAGAGATTAGCTATCTAGACATTCTGCGCCAGGCAGAAATTAAGGGCCTGGACATCATCGCCTTCACCGACCACAATACGGTCGGCGGTTACCGGGTGATGATGGAGGAAATCGAACAACTCGAATATCTCGAAAAGCTGGATCGCATCCAGCCCGACGAAAAACGGACATTAGCCGAATACCGGCGGTTGCTGGAAAAGATTCTGGTGCTGCCCGGGTTCGAATTCACAGCAACATTCGGCTTTCACATTCTCGGCATCTTTTCGCCCGAAATGACTGTGCGCCAGATCGAGCACATCCTGCTTGATCTCAATATCCCGCCCGTCACATTGGACGAAGGGTCATCGGTGGTAGGGGCTTCGTCCGATGTGCTGACGGCTTACCGGTTGATCAACCAGACCGGAGGTATTGCCATTGCTGCGCACGCCAATTCCAATCATGGCGTGGCGATGCGGGGCTTCGACTTTGGCGGCCAGACCAAAATCGCCTACACTCAGGACCCCAATCTACACGCGCTGGAAGTCACCGACCTGGAACGCAAGGGACGGCGGACGACGATGCGCTTCTTCGACGGCACCAAGCCCGAATATCCCCGGCGGATGCGCTGTATCCAGGGGTCCGATGCACACCGCCTGCAAGGTGATCCCAACAACAACAAAAATCTGGGCATTGGTGAGCGCGTCACGGAAGTGCTGCTGCCGGACCTGTCATTTGCCGCGCTGCTGAAAATGTTCCAGAGCAACGACTTTGCCCGCACTCGTCCCTTCCACGCAAGCCAGGCCCCCTTCGACTATGTGCAGGCGGCCCGCGAAGAAGGCCCCAGCATTGTGCAGTCGTTTCATGAAGGGATGACGCGCCGCGGCGGGCGGCTGTATGCCATCATTTCGGATGTCTGCGCGCTGGCCAACACCAATGGTGGCACCGTGTACGTGGGCACCAGCGCCAGGCCCAAAGATAAACCGGTTGGCGTGCAGGTCCCCAAAGAGGACGTTGAAACCCTCCGCACCGAGCTAGAAATGAAGATCACTCCGCCCATCCACATCGATATTGACGTGATCGAAACCCAGGGCAAGCCCGTGATCCGGGTTCAGGTGCCGCGCGGGGACGACCCGCCCTATGCCATTGACGACAACAAAATCTATGTGCGCGACGAAGCCGAGACAAACCTGGCCGTGCGCGACGAGATTGTGCAGTTAGTGGCGCAAGGCATGGGGGTTGACCTGCGCAGCCTGGCCAACAGTGAAACACCCAGGCCGGTTCAGCAGCAGGTCGCCAGCGAGAATGGCAGCGTGCCAGCGGCAGAAGGTGGCAAGAAAACCCAGGTTGAAGCGCCGCGCACCGGGGTGGAGATTATCGGCACAGAACAGCGCAAAGGTGTGAAGTATCACGTCATGCGCGATCTGCGCAACGGCAACGTGGTCAAGAATGTGACCCGCTCCTCGGCGCGCCGCCTGTGGCACTATGCCATCAGCGAGAAGGAATCCAATCCCGTGAAAGCCGACAAGGTGCAATGGCAGGGCGAAGTTGGACTGTGGAAACGCTACAAACGCGGTGGCACGGTTCGCTACGACCTGGTGCAGCGTGAAAATGGTACCGTGCGTGTTTACTACGGCGTAACCTATGATGGGATGCATGGGCCCTGGCAGGGGTTTATTGCCGAGGAAGACGGCGACGAATAAGCACGCCTCCAGGCATTACCAACCGAATTGTTTGCCGGGCAGAATTCCGCTTCTGCCCGGTGCTTTTCCTGTTGAGGAGAGAGGCGTTTGATACAGCCGGTCACGAGTCTGCTGCGCCGCTGGGAAATCGGGCTGCTGGTGCTGATTGTGCTGGCGGCAGCCTTGGTGCGGATGGGCGCGCCGGGCATTACCGAGTTCAAGCGCGATGAGGCCAATCTCTCGCAGCTTGCGCTAGATCTGTCACGCGGACGTGAGTTCCCCTGGCTGGGTATCGATTCGTCGGTTGGCTTCCCCAATCCCCCGCTCAACGTGTACCTGCTGGCGCTGCCCTATGCCCTGGACGATACGCCCGTGCTGGCGACGCTGCTCGTTGGGTTCTTAAACGTGGTCGCCGTCGGGCTAACATGGTGGCTGGCACGCCGCTACTATGGCCCGGTGGCGGCGGCTGTTGCGGGCATTTTGTACGCGGCCAGTCCCTGGGGCGCGATCTATGCGCGCAAAATCTGGGGCCAGAACCTGCTGCCGCCGTTTGTGGTGCTGACCGTGTTCACCGGGCTGCTGGGTTATGGCGAGAGCAAAAGCTGGGCGCGCTGGCTGCACTGGCCGCTGCTGGCGATAACGGTGCAATTGCACTACGGTGCGTTCACCCTGGTCCCGCTCAGCGTGTTGATGCTGGCGCTGTGGTATCGCCCATCCAACCGGCGAGGGGCGGTGCGTGATCTTGCCCTGGCCGCGATCCTGATCGCCGCGCTGCTGGTCCCATTTGTGATCGGTATGCAGCGCGCTGATCGGCTGACGCTCGACACGGTGCGCTACGCCCTCGATTCCGACTCCGGGCACGAGCGGGTGCTTGACTCAACTGCCTTTGAATATGCCTGGTTTACGATTGCCGGGCGGGATATCCATTCCCTGGCCGGGCCGGAGCAGTTCGAGAATTACCTCGACTCGGTGCCGGATGTATTCCCTTTGTTCCACCTCGTGCCGCTGGGGACGGCGCTGGCGGCGGGGTGGTTGATCGGGCGTGCAGTTCAGCGTCGGACAGTGCGAACAACCCCTGGGGTAGCGCTGGTGGTCTGGTTGCTGCTGCCGGTGCTGGCTTTCACCTGGCAGTGGACGGAAGTGGTGCCCCACTACATGATCCCGCTCATGCCGGCGGCGTACATTGTGGGCGGTGCTGGGCTGGCCGAATTGTGGCATTTTATCCAGCAGCCGCATGTGCGCCAGGTCATCCTGGCCGGAGGGGTGGGACTCGTGGTGCTGATCGCAGGCTGGCAGGTACTTGTATTTGCTTCGCTGCTGGATTTTCTGGACACGCACTATACACCCGGCGGATTCGGCACGCCGCTGCATCGACTGCTTGATGTGCGCGAAGCCATCCTGGACGACAACCCGGACAGCGTGATCGTCATCAGTGAGGAAGACCTCGCACCCTACGACCAGGAACCCGCTGTGTGGGGCGTGCTGCTGGACCCCTTGCCGCAGGTGCGCTTTGTGGATGGCACACAGTCCGCCGTAATTCCTGCGGGGGACAGCCTGGAACTGATCGTGTGCGTGCCCGACGCACCAGACTACCGGGTGTCCACTAATGCGGATTGTCAGGCTGGCGCTGCCAACACCCGGTATTTCGCACGGCGGCCCGGCGAGGGCGGCTACATCGTGCGCGCGGCGGAAGCAGGCCAATGGGGGGATGATATCGTACCGCTTGATCCTCCCGCACGCTTCGCAAACGGCGCAGCGCTGACCGGCTATGCAGTGGATGAAGACAGCGTGTTAGTAGTGTGGGAACTGGGCGAAAACCCCGCTGGCACCGATTACCAGGTTTTTGTGCACGCCTATGACGACGCCGGGCACCGCCTGCCGCCGCAGCCCCAGGATCGCCTCAGTTGGCCAGGACGCTACTGGCGTGCGGGAGACAGTCTTTACCTGTGGTTCGACGTGGCACTCGCGCCGGAAATCACCAGCCTGCATGTCGGGATGTACACGCTCTCCACCACGTCCGGCGGTCCTGGCTATACCCCCGTGCTGCGCCTGGACGTAGACGCGCCACCCGACGACTATATCGCCCACACCGGCGTGTCGATACCATTGGCGCGCTGATTACGCTAGCGAGCTAACCTACCACCCCTCGACCAGCAACTGGCCCATGTTGTGCCACAAGCGCAAAAACTCTGCACGCGGGCGGCTGGTGGGTGCTGTGCGCTCCGAGGAGTCGACGAACCACATCCGGTCGGGTGACCAACCCACCACGACAGCGACATGTCCCCAGCCGTCGGGACGCCACCCCCGCCTGCGTAGCGGCTCGCCAAAGATTGGCATGGGGATGCGGCCCGCTGCCAGCGCCTCCTGAATGTGCGTTTCGGTGGCCAGCCAGCGCCAGCGTGCTTGCAGTCCGTTGCGGCGCAGCATATCCGCGATGCCCCAGGGGAAGGTCGCCCAATTCGGTACCCGGCGGATCACCAGTGGGGGAATGCCCCAACCCATCCGGGGCCAATTCATGGCATGTGCGGTGCGTTGGGCATCGAGTACGGTTTTACCGTGCCAGAAGTTTACGGCCATCGTTGCCACAGATGGCCCACAGTGGTTGGTGTCGCCCTGGAAAACATGGTAGGTGGCGAGTTGGTGCCCATGACGCGCGGGCAGCCACAGGGTTTCTGCCCGCGGTGTAGAACCGGGTGTCACCGTTGCAGCCAGCGTTTTTCCGCGCGCAACAGGATGAACGTTTGCCCTGTTCCCTGGACCGAAATCATATCACCGCGCTGGAAGGCCAGCACGCTCAGGCCGACCTGCGTTTCTGCGGTAATCGCGTTGCCCAACGCATTTTGCACGTCCGGGTTAGTATGCCAAACCTTGCCAAAGCCGCGCACCGGTCCGAACGCACTGCCCCCGCTGTATTCTTCGCCCTGCCAGGTATCGTCGAACGGCGAGAAAGAGCCGTTTCCAAACAGGGCGTAGATCACGCCCGGCGATCCCTCCACCCACAGCATTTGACCGCGTTCGAACTGCTGAAATGCGCCGGTGACCTGGCGGGCGGATTGCGTTTGGGCGCAGCCCAGCAGACTCTGCACCTCTGCATCGCTGCCGTAGACCTGTCCGATTTGTCCCGCTGGTTGGATGGCACAACCACCCTCGGCTCCGCCAATGGGTGCAAAATCCGCAGCTTCGGGCGAACCGGGCGTGTCGGTGGGCGTTGGCGTGAAGGTGGGTGTTGTGGTGGGGATTCTGGCCTGTGCAGTGGCGAGTTGGTCTACAGTAGGCGGCTGGTTCGGCGGGAGAACAGTAGGAGGCGATGTTGGCGTGTATGTTTCCGTCGCCACGATAGGATCGGGAAATGGGGTGGCTGTGATGGCGATGGGGGTTACCGTGGGGTTGCCTTCCAATAATCCACAGCTCGACATGCCCAATGTCAGCAGCACGCTGATTCCCACCAGCAACAGACCCGCCATTCCCCGCTGTCGCATACCTTGTTCCCTCTAGCCTTTGATCCGAGCTTGTATTTCACCGCTGCTGTCGACCCAGGCCACCGCCATATGCGGTGTGTTGTAGGCAAACGCGATTTCACCCTGGCTATCGACCACGATGATGCCGCCATAGCCGCTCACCCGGTCGTACATATACTTGATCGCATAATCGGCAGCTTCCTGGGCGCTCATGCCCTGGCCCAGCGCGTCGGTGGTGGTTTTGGAGAGCACCACGCGCATGATGCTTTCGCCGTGCCCGGTCGCTGATGCTGCCCCGGTCAGGTTGTCGGCATAAGCGCCGGCCCCAACCAATGGCGAATCCCCGACGCGCCCCGGCAGCTTATAGTGTACGCCGCCGGTGGAGGTGGCCGCCGCCACATTGCCGTTGGCGTCAATGGCGACCGCACCCACCGTGTCCATCGGATCGGGTGTGAAGCCTTCCGAGAGGTGGTAGTCTTTTTTCTGCTGCAAGGCCCGGAAGCGCTCCACTTCGCGTGGAACGGTTAGCTCAGCTTCGGCGCACAACCGCATCCCCTTGAGTTCAGCAAAACGGCGCGCGCCCTCGGCCACCAGCAGGCTGTGATCGGTGTCGCGTACAATCAGGCGCGCCAGGCGCACCGGGTTGATGATGCCACGCACTGCGGCCACCGCACCCAGCGCCAGCGTTTCGCCGTCCATGATGATAGCGTCCATCTCGATCTCGCCCACTCGGTTGAGCACGCTGCCGATACCGGCGTCAAAAGTAGGGTCGTCTTCCATTGCGCTGACGGCGGCTTCGACGGCATCCAGTGCTGTTTCACCCTGTTTCAGCAGCGCCCATCCCGCTGCAACTGCGGCACGAGTGCCCGCGATGTGATCAGCGTGGGTATCTTCGGCGATCTTCCACGCCCCGCCATGTACGATAATGGCTGGTTTCATAAGTCTCTATTTGTAACCTCGCTCTATAAAAAGTCAAAATGTATTCAATCTTCGCCCAGCAGAGCCTGGTCAAAAAACTCAATAACGCGCTGCTCATATTCCGCTGGGGCTACTGCCTGGTATTCACCATGCCCGGCTCCCGCCACGACCCACAGCGTCGCATTGTCGCCAGCGGCGGCCTGCTGTTCGTATGCCCCCGATAGACTCGCTTCTTTCGTCCCGTAGATCAGGAGAATTGGACGCGGCGCGATCCGGTCGATCACGTCCAGCGGGCTGAGCCGGTCGATGTCCTCGCCCGTGAACAGACGATAACTCAGGCTGAGGGACCATTTGTAGGTTGTTTCGACAAACGACCCTCCCCCATCATACAGGCCGACCGCGCCTTCGGCAAAATCCCCATAGCCACCCTCGGCAATGATGGCGCGCAGTTCAGGCCGCCGGGCTGCCGCCATGATAGTGGTTGCCCCTGCTGCCGAAAACCCCGTGATTCCGATCCGGTCTGGGTCTACGTCTTCGCGCGCCAGCAGGTAGTCTACCACGTCCTCTACTTCGCTTATTTCTTTATAGCCCAGGCTCGAATTGCCCAGGTCTGCACATCTCCTGGAATCGTAGGTCAGCACGGCGTAGCCATTGCGCGCCAGCATATCCGCCAGGTCCAATCGGGAACCGCGTCCAGCGCCGCCGGTTGGTGGGATGATGATCGTTGCGCCGTTGTCACCGGGGATGAAGTAGGCCTGGAAGCTGCCACCCGCGCGCGCGTCGATGGCGAGGTCTTCCCAGTCATTGTAGCCGAAGTCGCTGGGTGTCGTTGCATCCCCTCCACAGCCGGGATGGACCAACCAGTACATGGTCCCGCAGCCACACAGCGCCGGGATGCCGAACAAGCCGAACGCCAGCATCAGCACAAAGAACACACCCAACCGGCGAAGTCGCCGCCGGCGCGGGGTAACAGTCATCACCACCCCCTGCGCTGGTTTGCAGACAACAGGAGGCACGCGCATAGTGCGTACCTCCTGATGGATCGCGTTTACACTTTATTTCTTGCCGAATTTGGCTTCCAACAGCTCGAGCAGCGTCGGCTGGCCGATCTCCTGGAGTTCGTAGCGCACCCGCTGGTACGGTTTGTCGATGGTGATCACGCGGCCCAGGTCAATCGGTGTGGCCACGATCACCATATCACACGGCGTATTGCGGATTGTTTCTTCCAGGTCCGCGCGTTGGGCATCGCCATAACCCATCGCAGGCAGCAGCGCGCCGGTGGAAGGATACTTCTCGAACGTTTCGGCTATGCTGCGCACGGCATACGGACGCGGATCGATGATCTCCGCCGCGCCGAAACGCTGTGCCGCTACCACGCCCGCACCATAGGCCATTTCACCATGCGTCAGCGTGGGACCATCCTCGATGACCAGCACCCGCTTGCCGCGAATGGCGTCCGGATCGTCCACGAAGATCGGGGATGCTGCTTCCACCACCGTTGCTTCCGGATTGATGGCGCGGATGTGGGCACGCAGTATGAGCACGTTTTCCGGTTCGGCGGTGTCGATCTTGTTGATCACGAGCGCGTCCGCCATACGGAAGTTGGCCTCGCCAGGGTGGTAGGTGACTTCGTGGCCGGGGCGGTGCGGGTCTACGATCACAAAGTAGAGGTCGGGCTGGAAGAACGGCTGGTCGTTGTTCCCGCCGTCCCACAGTACGATGTCGGCTTCTTTTTCGGCTTCACGCAAGATGCGCTCGTAGTCTACCCCGGCGAACACCACCACGCCCCGATCCAGGTGCGGCTCGTACTCTTCGCGCTCCTCGATGGTGACGTCGTGTTGGTCGAGGTCGTCGTATGAACCGAAGCGCTGGACGGCTTGCTTGACCAGGTCGCCATAGGGCATGGGATGGCGCACAACAGCGACCGTATACCCCAACTGGCGTAGCGCATCGCTAACGGCGCGGGTTGTCTGGCTCTTGCCACTGCCAGTCCGCACCGCACCCACACCCACGACCGGTTTGGTGCTCTTAAGCATACTGTGCTTGAGACCGATCAGCCGGTAGTCGGCACCGGCGGCCAGCACCTGGCTGCCCTTATGCATTACGTAGTCATGCGGCACATCGGAGTAGGCAAAAATAACTTCGTCAATGTCGTGCTCTTTAATCAGTTTTTCCAGGTCTTCTTCCGGGAAGATTGGAATGCCATCCGGATACAGCGATCCGGCCAGTTCCGGCGGGTACGTGCGCCCCTCGATGTCCGGAATCTGGGTCGCCGTAAACGCGACGACTTCAAAGGACTCATTATCGCGGAAAAAGGTGTTGAAGTTGTGGAAGTCGCGTCCAGCGGCTCCCATAATCAATACACGGGTTTTGGACATTAAACGCTCCTAAAAACGTGTGTTTCCCTCGCCCCGACGGACCGTCACCCAAACGTACTGTCTATTTACATCGGTAGCGAGGACATGGTATATCCGCCCCGGTTGCCCGGCACGGCCCCATCCAATCTCTTAGCTCGACGCTAAAGGCATGGCCCAGATCAGCGAAGGAGCCGAAAACCGCAGCTCCTCCATTTTTGATCTAGTGTGTCAACTGGCCATGAGAACTACTCTTGATCGTTCACGATTGAGGCCAGGTGCAGCTCTGTTTCGCGGGTAGCGAGCGTGCCCAACACGCCATTGATAAAGCGCGGCGTGCTTTCTGCGCCGAACGTTTTGGCCAGTTCGACAGCCTCGTTGATCACCACTTTGACCGGTGCATCACTTTCTGCAGACAATTCGAAGATCGCCAGGCGCAGGATGTTGCGGTCTATGGCTGCAATCTGGTCCAGCGGCCATTCAGGGGCGTAGCGGTGGATCAACACATCCAGGTCTTCCCGGCGCTCCAATACACCCTGGACCAGTCGGGTCGCCAGGTGGCGCGTTTTCTCCGGAATGTCGTCCGGGGCTAAACGCTCGGTTAGCACATCTGCAACGGGGTGATTCGTGCAGTCCAGTTCGTACAGCGCCTGCAGAGCGAGACTGCGCGCCAAATGCCGGTAATCAATGTTGAACACGGTGATCTATCCAAAAACCTACAGCGACAGCGCGCACGGTAGCGTGCGTGCACCATCTACGGTTACTGTGTTGCCGGCGTTATCTTGAAGTACACGTCCTCGATGTGGACGTTCACCGATTCGACTTTCATGCCCAGAATATCACGGATCGAGCGCTCGACCGCTTTCTGAATTTCCACGCTCATCTCGCGCAGGTGTGCGTTGGCGTCGGCGACCACGTACAGGTGCACTGTCACGGTAGCATCTTCGACCGTAATCTGCACCCCGTTGGCGGCTGGTACGCGCCGCAGCAAGCGATCTACGCCCCCCGGCGTACTGCCCATACGTACCACACCCGGCGTTTCCAGCGTTGCCAGCCGTGCAATGGTGAGCAGTACGTCCGGCGCAATGGTAACGGTATCGTTGGGATGTCGAGGGGTAACCATCAGCGCCGCTCCTCAAACAAGCCGCTGCGAAAAACACATTGCTGCCTATTATAGCATGTTCCCGCTGCGCAGGATGTCCTCATTATTCCTGCCGCCCATCACTGCATTACCAGGCCACCATCCACCGACAGTACCTGCCCGGTGATGTAGCTGGTCTGTTCAGATACCAGGAACAGCACAGTGTGTGCCACGTCCTCAACCGTGCCCACCCGCTGCATCGGAATGAGCTTGACCAGTTCGTCCAGAATATCGTGAGGCATTTTTTCCGTCAATGCCGTGTGGATAAAGCCAGGGGCAACCGCGTTGACCGTGATGTTGCGCGATGCAACTTCGCGGGCCAACGCTTTGGTCAGGCCGATCATGCCCGCCTTGCTGGAACTGTAGTTTGTCTGGCCGGCCTGCCCCATCAAGCCGCTGGCGCTGGCCATGTTGACAATGCGCCCGTACTTCTTGCGCATCATGGGCCGGGTGACGGCTTTGGAGCACAACCACGCGCTCTTGAGGTTTACGCGCATGATCAGGTCAAACTCGTCTTCGTCCATGCGCACGATCAGGTTGTCGCGCGTGGTCCCGGCATTGTTGACTAAAATGTCGATCTGGCCGTATTCATCCAAAACGCCCTTGACCATGCTGTCGACCTGTTCCCCGTCGCTGACATCGGAGGTAAATGCCAGACCGTCCCCACCCAGCGCGCGGATTTCTTCCAGCGTATCATCGGCGCAGCAGCCAGTCACGTCATTGGTGACCACCGTCGCGCCATGCTGGGCCAAAGCTAGCGCAACCGTTTTGCCGATCCCCTGGCCGCTACCGGTCACCAGCGCAATACGTCCCTTCAGGTCCGTTGAAATCTCTGTCATATTCGCAATCTCCTTGTGCAATACTTAGTCTGGCTATTTAACTGGCATCCGCCGATCATACATGCCTTATGATTCAGGGGCAAGCACCACTGCTTCGCCCACGATCACGACCGTGCCATCCTGGTTGGTGCACGTCGTTGCCAGCGTTGCAATGCGTTTATCCGCGCGGTACTTGACAATTTCTGCCGTTGCCGTGATGGTGTCGCCGATGAACACCGGCGCTTTGAATTGCAGCGTTTGGCTCAGGTAGATCGTACCCTCGCCCGGCAGGTCGTTGGCCAGCAGTGCCGAAATGATACCCGCTGTCAACATGCCATGTACGATGCGCTGGCCAAAGCGCGTCCCGGCGGCGTAGTCGTCGTCCAGGTGAATCGGGTTTTCGTCCCCGCTGACCTGGGCAAATCCACGCACATCGGCGTCTGTGAAGGTTTTGGTGCGTGTGGCCTGCACACCCACTTCCAGTTGCATCATTCGGCCTCCTTCATGCTCAGCCCGATACGTCCCCGGTCGATGTCTACGTTCAAGATCATCACGTCGATCACGTCGCCCACGCTGACCACCTCGTAGGGGTCATTGATGCGGAAGTGCGACATTTCGGAAATATGCACCAGGCCGTCTTGTTTCACTCCAATATCTACAAACGCTCCAAAGTCCACAACGTTACGCACCGTCCCCTGAAGCCGCATACCGGGCTGCAAATCTTCCATCTTGAGCACATCCGAGCGCAGCACCGGCGCATCGAGCTCGCTGCGGGGATCACGTCCAGGGCGCGTCAGGTCGTCGAGGATGTCTTCGAGCGTGGGCACGCCGACATCCAGGTCCTGCGCCAGTTGGGGAATGTCCAGATCGCGCTTGAGGTTCCACAGCGTTTTGGCCAGCTCAGGATCATTCAGCTTGAGCTTGAGCTGCTTGAGCAGCCGTTTGACCACCGGATACGACTCCGGGTGTACGCCGGTGTTGTCCAGTAGGTTGTCGCTGTCCGGCACGCGCAGGAATCCGGCAGCCTGCTCGAACGTTTTGCTGCCCATGCCCTTGACGGTTTTGATCGCCGCGCGTGAGGTAAATGCGCCAGCCTGATCGCGCTGCTCGACAATGCGTTCGGCCAGCCTAGCCCCCAGGCCGGCGACGTGTTGCAGCAGCGCAGGCGAAGCAGTATTCGCGTTCACGCCGACCCGGTTCACGACCGATTCGGTTACTTCGTCCAGCTTGGCGGCCAATGCCTTCTGGTCAACGTCATGCTGGTACAGGCCCACACCGATGCTGCGCGGATCGATCTTGACCAGTTCGGCCAGCGGATCAAGTACCCGTCGCGCGATGGATACCGCCCCGCGCATCGATACGTCCATTTCCGGCAGTTCGGCCTGGGCCAATGGTGAGGCGGAGTACACCGACGCTCCTGCCTCGTTGACCATCAGGTATTGGGCACTGGCTCCTTCGCGCAGCAGCGCCGCGACCAGTTCTTCTGTCTCCCGCGAGGCCGTGCCATTGCCAATCGCGATCAGCTCGACGGCGTGCGTTTGCACCAACTGCGCCAGGGTGTGCAGCGCGTGGTCGCGGTGGTTTTGTGGCGGATGGGGAAAAATGGTGGCGGTGTCTTGCACCTTGCCCGTCACATCGACTACTGCCACTTTGCACCCGGTCCGGAAACCGGGGTCGATGCCCAGCACGACACGGTCCTTGAGCGGCGGTTGGAGCAGCAGCCCGCGCAAATTGGTGGCGAAGACGCCAATCGCGTGCCCGTCGGCACTCTCGGTCAGTTCGCGGCGCACCTCGCGTTCAATGGCGGGCGCGATCAGGCGCTTGTAGGCATCCTGGGCGGCCAGCGCCAGTTGGTCTGCGAACGGCGAGCGGCGATCCGGGGGATGAAGGCGTGCCAGGTGGGCCACAATGTCTTCGCCCGGTGCATGAATCTTGACCTTGAGGGCTTTCTCGCGTTCGCCCCGGTTCAGCGCCAGCACCTGGTGGGGCCGAATGCTGCGGACGGCAATGTCAAATTCGTAGTATGTTTGGTAGGTCTGCTTGGGGTCGTTTTCAGCGTCGGTTAACTCGGACACGATCATGCCTTGCTGCCGTGTCAACCGGCGAGCCACATCCCGGCAGCGCGCATCGTCCGCGATGTGTTCCGCCACAATATCGCGTGCGCCCTGGTAGGCGTCCTCGGCGGTGGGTACGTCGTCACTCAGGAAGCCTTCCGCAATAGCATCCAGTACCTCTCGTGTGACTTCCTGGGCCAAAATGCGATCTGCCAGCGGTCCCAGGCCGCGTTCCTGGGCGATCATGGCGCGGGTGCGGCGTTTGGGCTTGTAGGGCAGGTAGAGGTCTTCGACGGCTTGCAGCGTTTCCGCTTCCAGGATAGCGGTTTCCAGTTCGGGTGTGAGTTTCTCTTGCTCGGTGATACTGGCGATCACGGCGTCTTGACGTTCGACCAGTTTGCGCAAATACGTCAGGCGCTCCAGCAAATCGCGGAGCTGGCCTTCGTCCAGGCTGCCAGTGACTTCCTTGCGATAGCGCGCCACGAACGGGACGGTGTTTCCCTCATCGAACAGGCCTACTGTACGTTCGACCTGGCTCCGGTGCAGCGTCAGTTCGGCGGCGATTTTTCCAACAATATCACGTTTCAAAATGCCTTGTTCCTTGC
>JAADYV010000289.1 GCA_010092855.1 Chloroflexota bacterium
GTTTGTATCCAGGTAACGATGCGGCGGTTGAGCCATTCGAAACCAAAGTCCTGCACGGCGACCTGGCGCAGCGGGGCGACGTTGTCGCTGATGACCGTCAATTGCGCGCGGAACCACCATGCCAGCAAACCGAGCGCCACCACACCCAGCGCCAGCAGGGTGGCCGGGGCGCTCACAACCTCGCCCAGCATGGTCAGCGCGGCGTCCGTATGCAGGTGGTGGTGTGGCAGGCTCTCTTCCAGCATTTCGCCGAACAGCCCGATCAACAGCCAGGACACCAGCGTTCCGGCAGCCAGAATGCCGGTGCTGATTTTCATGTATTGGCCTGCGGGGTGGATGTGCGTTTCGGCGTGTGCCGCGTCAGTTGCCCGTTCCCCAAAGAACACCAGCCACACCATGCGGAAGGTGTACAGCGCCGTCAGCCCGGCGGCGATCAGCATACCCGCGTAAGCCCAGACCGGTCCGTCGTGCAGGCCGTGTTCGAGGATGAGTTCCTTGCTCCAGAAGCCGTTGAGAATGGGAATCCCGGCCAGCGCCAGCGCGCCGACGATAAAGACGTTGCGGATGAAGGGCAGTTTTTTGCCCAGCCCGCCCATCTGGTGCATGTCGCGCGTGCCCACGCTGTGAATGACTGCGCCTGCTGCCAGGAATAGCAGCGCCTTAAAAATCGTGTGACTGAACAGGTGGAGCTGGCTGGAGAACACCGCGCCCACACCCACCGCATAGACCATGTAGCCCAACTGGCTGATGGTCGAATAGGCCAGCGCGCGCTTGAGGTCGTCCGCAAACAGCGCCATGATCCCGGCCAGGAACGCCGACAGCAGCCCGACGATAATCACGGCGGTGGTCCAGCCGTCCACGCCTTCGAAGGCCGGGTAAAAGCGCGCCAACAGGTACACGCCTGCGTTCACCATCGTGGCGGCGTGAATAAGCGCGCTCACCGGGCTGGGCGCTTCCATTGCGCTGGGTAGCCAGGTGTGGAACGGCACCTGCGCGGACTTGGCAGCGGCAGCGGCCAAAAAGCCAAACGCCATAATTGCCAGCATATTGTCCGGCAGTTCGCCGTAGTCTTCGAGAAAGGTGCTGATCTGGGTGTCGCCCAGGTAGGCATAGGCCACCAGCGCCCCGGCCAGCATCCCGATGCCGCCCAATTGGGTGATGATCAGGGCCTTGATGCCACCCTCGACCGCTTTGGGATCGTCATTGTAGAACGAGATGAGCGCGTAGGAGCACAGCGCCGTGATTTCCCAGAAGAAGAACAGCAGCAGCAGACTGCCGCTGAGGGCCAGGCCCGCCATCGCGCCGATGAAAAATAGCACCAGCATGTAGTAGCGACCGAGCTGCTGTGCGCCGTGCATGTAGTCCACCGAAAACAGCACGGCCAGGCTGCCGACGACGGTGGCGACCGCCGCCAGGAACACCCCCAGGCCATCCGGCACGAAGGTGAAATTCCCAAATACGCTGCCGATCTCGATTTCGAGTTCGACGCTGTCGGTGGTCAGCGGGATCAGCAGCAAAGCACTCAGCCCTGCCGCCACTGCAAAGGCAACGGCCAGCGTGTGCTGCTGCTGGGGGCGCTTTTCACCGGCCAGCCAGACCGCGACTGCGCCCGTCCAGGGAATCAGAATTGTCAGAGCTATCAACCAACCGGTCATTGAACCTTATCCTCGCAACCTGGAAAGTTCTTTCAGGTCCAGCGTGCCCAGCAAGCGTTTCGCCTGCACTGCCAGCGCCAACCCCACCACTGCCACGACTGTGTCGGCCACAATCACCGTCATGGCCAGACTTTGGCCCAGGTTGATCTGGTCGCTGGTTTCGCCTGCCGCGACCAGCGCCAGCAGCGCACCCTTGACCAGGATTTGCAGCGCGACCACCACTTTGATCAGGTTGCGCGTGATGAGCAGACCATACAACCCGATTCCCAGCAGGGCAATCACACCAGCCAAAATGATCTCAATATCGCTCATGCCTGTACTTCCTCTTGTTCCGCTGCGGCGGTGATGGCTGTTTCGGCTGGCTCAAGACCAGGCACAGTACCAGGCACAGTTGCGTGGCCATTGTTGCCGGATTTGCCGTTGGTGTTGGAGAGCAGCGATACTTCAGGTTGTTGGACAGCGGTTGTCTGGGAGTGTTCGGAGGATTCATCTTTTGTCAATAATCCGACAATGCACAGCACTCCCGTGAAAATAAGCACAATCTGAACCAGCACGTCCAGCGCGCGGTCGGTCCACAACGTGGTGGTGAAATCACCTTCGCTGGCAGTGAAGTCTGGCAGTTCGGTCGAGAAGATCATGCCGCCCAGCAGCAGCACCATCGCGGCGATGATGCCGATGGCCAGCCAGTTGGGGATGAACTCGCGCTCGCTCAGACCGTCGTCCCCAGCGATGCTGATGGCAAAAACGAACAAAACCGTGACTAAACCCGCGCCTACGCTGAGTTCGACCACGGCCACTTGTTGTGCTCCCAGGTTAAAGAGGATGATAGAGACCAGGGCGCTAACACCAGCTAACCACAGTGCTGCAGACAAGAGCTGGTTAGACCGAATCGCCTGAACTGCGCATAACGCAGCCCCGGCCACAAGCAACGCATATAGCATTTGTGACCTCCTTCACAATATCATCCTGGGCAGATCGTAAGACTTAGGGGAGGCAACACCCAGTGCAGGAAGTCATGTGCACAGGTGCAATTGATCCTGTCGGGACAACATACACCGCACGGTGGACACCGGCCATTGTACAAATTGCATAACACTAAAATTGGCTGATGGAAGAAATTATTGCGACCGGGATGAGTTGTCCTTAAATCTGTGTAGTGTGAATTTATAACTTTCAAAACTTTCTAAATGTATGATAACTCATGGTTGTGTGCGTGTCAATTTTCTCATGTGTCTTGGGTTGAATGACCAATCGCACCTGGCGGTTGTATCTGGCACGTGTCGTTTGTCGTATTCATTCGATAGAGTCACTCAAAATCCACGCGCGGGATGCCATTCAGCATAACAGACCGGATGCAGGCCAAATTTGTTTGCGGTTCAGGCGGTTCGGCACTAAACTTGATGCGTACCACATACTAATTGAACCATTAAATACAGGAGGCGTTCGCCATGACTGGAGTTAAGAGACTGCTTGCTGCCACGATTATTTTAGTGTTGGCGCTGAGCCTGATGCCCGCTGCGGCAGAGGGTCCCATCTACGACGATTTGCCCGACCTCGAAGGCCAGGAAATCGTTATCGCGGTAGAAAACCTGTATGTTCCCTTCCAGTTCGAGAATCCCGGTTCCGGCGAGGTGATGGGTTTCGAGTACGACCTGGTGGAAGAGCTGTGTGGGCGCATCAACTGCACGCCGGTGTACGAATACACTAGTTGGGACGTGATGA
>JAADYV010000290.1 GCA_010092855.1 Chloroflexota bacterium
CACCAACGGCCTTGACCCCGCCGGAATGCGCGAAATGCGCGAATTCATCCGCCTGCTGGCCGACCAGTTTGGCAAAACGGTCTTCCTCTCCAGTCACCTGCTGGGCGAAGTGGAGCAGGTGTGTGACCGGGTGGCAATCATCAACCTGGGGCAGATCGTGCGCGAAGGTTCCGTCTCCGACCTGCTGGCCAGCAAAGCGCAGCTTCGCGTCGAAGCCACACCGCTAGACAAGGCCGCCGCCGTACTGGGCGAACACTGGACGGTCACCACTAATTCGCAATGGTTGACGGTGGATGCCGGGCGGGAAGATACCCCGCATGTCGTGCGCAAACTGGTCGAGCACAACATCGACCTGTACCAGATCACCAGCCAGCGCCAATCGCTGGAGGAATACTTCCTCTCGGTTGTGCAGGACCAAACACCCTTTGGAGGCGACTATGGATAAGCCGGTTTCGAATCCGCTGGGCGCGTTGTACAACCTGTTCCGCGCCGAATGGCTCAAGGTGGCCGGCAACCGCTGGGTGACAAGCTGCCTGATCTGGGTTTTCCCAATAATGGGAGCGGTAGCCATTGTAGTCTTCACGCTGATTGTGGCGTTGTCGGCACCGGCGCGGGACAGCTTTGCGGAAGAGCCACCCTTGTGGACCGAACAGGCTCTCGAAGTCTGGAATCTGGTAAACAACCCGGTGGGACGCATGATTCTGCTAGGGTTCACAGGTGTGGTTTTCGCTGGGGAATACCAGTGGAACACCTGGAAAAACACCGTGCCGCGCAACCGGCGCGTCGCTCTGATTCTGATGAAGTTCTTCACCGTCGGCCTATTTGTGGTGGTGGCATTTGTGGCCATGTCAATCATCATGACGCTGGGAATGGGCTTCCTCACCCAACTTGTCGGCACACCTTACGATCCCAAACCCACCCAGGAGGTACTGTCCGACTTTGCCGAAGATTACCTGCTGCAAGCATCTACCGCGTTTACGGCCACCATCATCGCTTCCGGGTACGTGGCGCTGGCCGGGATGCTAACCCGCTCGATCCTGGGCGGAGTGCTGATCGGCTTTGGCATCACGTTCTTCGAAAACCTGTCCATCGTAGGGCTGTTTCTGCTGGCCCAACTGCTGGACGTTCCCGACCTGGTCACACTCTATCGTTTTACACCGGGCTACAACCTGACAAATGTGACCAACTGGATCAATGCTAACGAGGCTGCGCGGGTGGAGATGGTCGTTCGCGACACGGACGTGTTCATCACGGAGACGCTGGAATTCTCGCTGATCCTGCTGGCAGTATGGGTAATCGGGCTGATTACGATCACGGCGCTGCTGTTTCAGCGGCAAGACATCACGACTTGATAGGTACATATCATGGCACAACGTATCTTTGACGAAAAAACACTGCGCAAGCTGGAACAATTGACGCTCATCGCCAACAAGGTTCGCGCGGGCGCGATTCAAGGCGAACGACGCTCGTCCCGGCGCGGGAATAGTATCGAATTTGCCGATTACCGCAACTACGTGCGCGGGGATGACCTGCGCCGCGTGGATTGGAACATCTACGCCCGCTTCGAGCGCCCGTTTATCAAGCTGCTGGAAAACGAAGAAGACCTGGCGGTGCACCTGCTGCTGGATGGATCAGCTAGCATGGATTGGCCCCGCTCCGGCCAGCGCGACCTGCACAAGTTCCTCTACGGGCAGCGTGTGATGGCGGGCCTGGCGTATATGGCGCTGGGCAGCGGCGACCACGTTTCGGCCACGATCTTCCGGCAGGACGGCACTGTCCAATGGGGTCCACTGCGCGGGCGAGGCCACACCATGAACCTGCTGCTGTGGCTGGAAAAAGCCTATACGCGCGGGCATATGGACACCAACCAGGCCATGCAGGATTATGCACGCCGTGCGCCCCGCGCCGGGCTGTGTATCGTGATCACGGACTTGATGTCACCAGAGGGGTATGAGGACGGTTTGCGCGCACTGCAAGGCCGTGGCCACGAAGTGACCCTGATCCAGATATTGTCTCCGGACGAAGTCGCGCCGGAGATTGCAGGCGACCTGCAGTTGATCGATGTGGAAACCGGCGTCCCGCAAGAAGTGACGCTCGACGCGGAGATGCGCGCGATCTACATGCAGCGCGTGGAAGCATGGCAGGCCGAGATCAGCGAATACTGTACCCGGCGAGGTATTCACTATGTCTCGGTGCAAACCAGCACCCCCTGGGAACAACTCATCCTCACCGAACTGCGCCGCCTGCAAGTGGTTCATTGATGCCAACACGCTCCCTTTCGCCCCGCGTGGGACTGGCTATCTTGATGCTGGTACTTTTCGGCGCTTGTGCGCTGCGGCTGCGGGACCTCAACCAGTCGAGTGTCTGGCACGATGAAGCCTGGTCGATCCGCGCCATCCGCGACCCGATCAACACGCCGGATGATAACACGCCCTTCGTCTACTACACCGCAATGCACATTGCCCGAATCGGGATTGGTGAAACACCGCTGGCCCTGCGCTATGGGTCAGTGCTGCTGGACCTGCTGACAATAGCGCTTGCCGCGCGGATCGTGCGTCGGTGGGCGGGCTGGGATGTCGCGGTCCTCACGGCGGTGTTTTTCGCCACCTCGCCGCTGCTGTGGGCCTACGCGCGAGAAATCCGGGCATATGTCGCAGTCCCGTTGCTGACGTTGGTGCTGCTGTGGGGGACGGATGAAGTGCTCCGCCCGCGCGCCCGCTGGCCCTGGCGCTGGTGGGGCGGGCTGCTGCTGGCCGAGATCACGCTGCTGTATACCCACAACCTGAGCGTGCCGGTGATAGCCTGGCTGAACCTGGTTGTTGGTGGAGTCTGGTTGTACAGGCGCGCATGGCGCACAATGGCCATCTGGCTGGCCGGACAAGCTATCGCTTTTGTCGCCTATCTTCCCTGGCTGCTCGGCCAATCCCCCAGCGGCACCCCACTCAACACGCCTCCGGAGATCAGCCTGGCGCAAATATGGGACACCTGGCAGGGCTATTTTGCGCCGCTGCCCGCCCAGATCGGCGCGGAAAATGCGCTGGTGCTCGGTACAGCGGTCTTCGGCGTGGTGGGTTTACTGAGCGTGACAGCAGCGCTGACCTGGAATCGGAATCAGCGCACGCTGCTGCTGCTCTCGCAGGCGATCCTGATCCCGGCATTGGCCACTGTCGAGCTAATCGTGGCCAACATCGACTTTCATCCGCGTTACTACATCGCTGCGGTCCCGGCCACCCTGATCCTGATCGCGTTGGGCATCGACAGCCTGCCAGACGAGTACGACCTGCGCCGGATCGCCATTCCGGGCGCGATGGCAGTGGCTATTGGCGTGGGCGCGGCCAGCCTGACCAGGCTGCTGGACCAGACCCAGTACCAGCACGATGATTTTCGCGCCATTGCCAAACACTACACTGAACTACCCCCAACGGCCATCATCGTGATTCCCTATGGCTGGGAACCAGCACTGGAAGAATACTACAGGGACGAACTCAACATCGAGGCCGAGATAGTGGGCGTGGAGTTGCACAGCGACGCGGCAGAGGCCATCGCCGAGATCAACGCAGCCCTGGCGCAGCGCGGCGGCCCGGTCACGGTTGAATTGCTGACGTGGTACCAGCTTCCCGCCGACGAGCGTGGCATGTATCCCTGCCTGCTAGAAGCCGCCGGGCAGCGCGGCGAAACCTTCACCGTGCAGGGCCTCAGCACCCAACGCTATACCATCGAGCGTCCGCTGGCCCTGGCCGGGACACCTGACATTCCCGCTGCGATTTTCGGCCCCATTAACTTGACGGCGGCAGCGCTAGATGGGGATGAAAGCATTTGTGTGCACACATCGTGGGAACTCCCGGCGGAAACGTCCGTCGATTGGCGCGTATCGGGCCGGTTAGCTGCTCCGGTAGGAGCCGGGTGGGCGATAACATCCAGCGATACCGACATCCGCGCCGACGATCAGGCTCCTACCTCGGACTGGGAGGCAGGTGGAACGGGCAGCGCCTTTAGTGTGTTACGCCTGCCCGCGGGCACTCCTCCCGGCGCATACGACGTATCCATCCGGGTCTACAGCAGCGACACCCCAGACGGTCTGGTACGGCTGGTGGACGGCATCCCCACCGGAGGGCTGAGCCTACCTATTGGCACCGTCAGCAGCAGTGGCAACACCAGCAATTCCCCATCGACACCGCCAACGCCCGCCATAACACCGATCACCTCGGATGTGGAACTGCTCGGGTACGATGTCCCCACCGGCCCGCTTTTTCCCGGCCAGGAAGTGCGTATAACGTTGTACTGGCACAACACCGGTGCCACTGCCTGGACAGCGGGCGTGCTGGCGCTGCGTGGCGATGCTTGGCACCAATCGCGACCAGTAACGGCTCATCCCGTTTATAATCTGGATTGGCATACGTTTACCGTTCCTCCCGATGCCAACGGCACAGCTTCCCTGGCGCTGGAGGTGGAAGGCATGGAACCGGTCGCCGTGGCTGCGTATAACCTTCAGGAAACGGACCACCTGCTCACCGCGCCACCTTTCGATGTGGCGGTAGGCGCAATTTTCCCTGGCGTGGGGGTATTGGAAGGCTTTAGCGTGAATCAAACGACGTTTAGCACCGATAAAACCCTGGAACTGATTCTGGTCTGGCGCGTGACGGATACGCCGGACCGCTCGCTGACCGTTTTCACGCACATCCTGGACGCTGGCTACGGGCAAATCGGCGGGCACGACGGCATCCCGCACGTAAACGGCGAAGCACGCCCGGTTACCGGTTGGGTACCCGGCGAGTACCTGATGGATACGCATGTGCTGACGTTTGAAGCCGAGGACCTGGCTTACACTGGCCCGGCCCGGCTGGAAGTAGGACTGTATGACTCAGAAACATTAACCCGCGTCCCGCTAAACACCGGGGGCGACCACATTATCTTGCCAATAGAGCTTACGGTGCAGTAAGTATGGGTTCGATTACATCACTCTCGTTTATCACCCCCCTGGCGCTGGCATTGAGCGCGTTGGCGATTCCGATCATTCTGTTGTACATGCTGCGGCTGCGACGGACGGAAATGTCGATCTCCAGTACATTCCTGTGGCAGCAACTCGTGCGCGATCGGGAAGCCAATGCGCCCTGGCAAAAGCTTAAATTCAACTGGTTGCTGCTGCTCCAGTTGTTGATCCTGGCGGCGCTTGTGCTGGCGCTGGCGCGCCCCTTCACCAACGTGAAGACGATCACCACCGGGCACATCATCCTAATGCTGGATGCGTCGGCCAGTATGCAAGCCACCGATGTCGATTCCAGCCGGTTCGCAGAAGCACGTGACATCGCGCTGGACATGGTCGATAAACTTGGTTCTGGCGACACTATGACCGTGATCCAGGTCAGCGCCGTGCCGGAAGTGCTGGCCTCGGCCTCGCGGGACAAGCTGGTGCTGCGCGATGCCATTCGTGACGCTGCGCCTGACAATGTGCACCCGGACTGGATCGCCGCGATCAAGCTGGCCAACGCCAGCACCGAAGGCATGGAAGAACGCACGGTCGTGATCATCAGCGATGGCGGGCTGCCGCTCGATTTGCCGCGCATCTCTGGCGAGGTGCGATATGTACCTGTCGGAACGGACAGCAGCAACCTAGCGATTTCGGCCCTGGCAACCGGTGACGTGTCTGGCCAGGTTCCCCAGCTTTTTGTACGCATTAGCAATTACGGGACCGTTGACACCGACGTCATCCTGGATGGACGGATCAACGACAATGATACCTTCGACTGGGCCCGCCGTTTCACGGTGCCCGCCGGTGAGTATGTGGACGTGTTCGACATCGAGCTGCCGCCCGACTTCGAAACTCTTACTACGCAGTTGACGCTGCCGGTTAGCGCAGATATGCCAGACCATCTCGCCACCGACAACCGCGCCTTCACCGTCCGGGACCGGTCGGGCAGTGGACGGGTGCTGCTGGTGAGTGACGACAACGTTTTTCTGCAGAGTGTGTTCGAAGCCATGAGCGCGGTCACGCTGGTCACGACTACACCTGATGAGTACCAGCTTGATCCTGACGACGAGATCGACCTGTACGTATTCGATAGCTGGCTGCCGGACGAGCTGCCCAACAACAACCTGCTGTTAGTTAATCCACCGCGCAGCACCGATTTCTTCGATGTGGGCGGCATCGTCACCATCGAGGGCGGGTTCCCTGACAGCCTTACCGTGCCCCCGTCCAGCCAGGACGATCCGCGTGTGCGCAATCTCGGCCCGTTCCTGGAAGAAGTGCTGATCTTCCGCGAACTGGACGAGCTTGAAAACACGCCCTGGGCCGTCCCGCTGGTGCAGATCAACGAAACGTACCCACTGGTAGTAGCAGGCGAACGCGGCAACCGTCAGATCGCCATTTTGCCCTTTGCCGTCACCGACACCAACACCAGTATGGTGCGCCAGGGAGCCTGGCCCGTGTTGATGTTGGGGTTGATGGACTGGTTTTCGCCGGCGCCGTTCATGGCAGCCAGCGACAGCCTCGCGCCCGGTTCCCCGGTCACAGTACGCTTCATCAACGACGCGGACGAGGCTGTCATTACGCTGCCCGACGAACGCACCGTCACGCTTGAACCGGAAGCCGCTGAATTAGGGGCTGTCGCCGTCTTCGGGAACACGCGCGAACCGGGGCTGTATCGGGTTGATCTGCGGCGGGACGGTGACACGATCAAGACCGGGCACTTCGCTGTCAACCTGTTTGACGCCCGCGAAAGCGCCATAGCGCCCCAGGACAGCCTGACCATCGATGAAAAAGAACTGCTTCCAGCAGAAAGTGAAGAAACTACCCGGCGCGAATGGTGGCGCTGGTTGTTGGTGACCGGCCTGATCATCCTGTTTATCGAGTGGTGGTTCTACCATCGCTCCTTGCAACGCCTCCCGCGCGTGACATTGGCCGGACTGCGGCAAGGGGCACAAGCAGAACGTGGCCGGCTGCGCGCGCTGCTCAAGCGGGGGAACCGACGAATGGGAACGCGATAAAAGGCGGCTGACGTTATGAACTTCTCAAACCCAAACGCCTTCTGGGTATTTCTGCTGCTGCCAGTGCTGGTGTATATCGGCTGGCCGCGCCTGGCCTATCGTCGTCGCCGCGACACGGCCAGTCTGATTATCCGACTGATGCTGGTTGTGCTGCTCGTTGTCGGGTTGGCCGGGCCACAAGTCGAGCGCCAGTCGGACCGGCTGGCAGTCGTGTTCGTGATGGACATGTCGCACAGCATTGACGACAACATGCGCATCTTTGCTCTGAATTACATCCAGGATGCGACAGACGCCATGACCGACAAAGACCAGGCGGCAGTGCTGCTGTTCGGTGCGGATACCGTTGTCGAAGCGCCCATGCGCGACACGCTGAACCTGGCGCTCACCAGCGACAACCGCACTCTGCTGCCTAACACCGACCTGGCCACCGCGATTCAAACGGCCCTGGCGTTGTATCCTGAAGACGCCGCCAAGCGCATGGTCATCCTCAGCGACGGCATCCAAACCACCGGGAACGCCGAAGAAGCGGCGCGGTTAGCTGCCGCCAATGATGAGCAGATCGTCTACGTCCCCCTCGCCGATGAAACTGCCATCGCCGCCGGTCTACGGGATGTCATGATTACGCGCGTCGATGTACCCAACTACATTGATCCCTACGACGAAAACTGTGTGGGAAGCGACTGCGCAGACCAGATCTTCCGGCTGACGGTGCAGATCGCAACCAACCACCTCACCACCAGTGCCCGCCTGGAGATAACCTCCGGCAACAAGCCTATTCCTCTCGTTCCGCGATCTGGCAGCCCTGGTGCAGATCGCATTGTAATCGAGGAAAATCGGGAAAGTGGCATTGTCACCTTAACCCAGGGCAGCAACAATATCTTTGAATTCGACATCCTCCGACCAACAACGCTTGGCCCGGTGGACTACACGGTGCAACTGACCCCGCTGGAAGACAACCGCTATACGCCCAACGACGAACTGTCAGCCTCGACGTGGGTCAAAGGGGCCTCGCGCGTCCTGCTGCTGCGTAACGACGAATTAGAAACGGCGGACCTGCGCCGCGTGTTGGAAGATTCCGGCCTGCTGGTGGACGAAATGGCCCCCAGCGACTTGCGCATTGGCGTCTCGCCCCTGAACGTTTATAACAGCATCGTGCTGGCCAACGTTTCCGCCCCCGAGCTGGGACCAGAGCGCATGGCCGCGCTGCAAGCCTTTGTGCGCGACCTGGGCGGCGGGCTGGTGGTCATTGGCGGCGACAACAGCTATGGGGTGGGCGGCTATTTTGAGACGCCGCTGGAAGAAACGCTGCCGGTCGAAATGCGCGTCCGCGACCCCGAACGCATCCCCCAGACCACCGTCCTGTTTGTGATCGACCGCTCCGGCAGTATGCAGATGGCGAGTTCGAGCAGTGTGGCCAACCTGGAACTGGCCAAAGAAGCTGTGGTACGCTCGATTAACCTGATGGACGACGATGACAAAGTGGGGGTATTCTCATTTGATACCAGCACCGATTTTGTCGTGGAGATTCAAGAACTGGGCGACGAGGCCAACCGGGAGCAGATTCGAGAGCGGGTCGGTGCGCTGCGCTCTGGCGGTGGAACCAATATCTACCAGGGCATGTTGGCCGCCGACCGGGAACTGAGCGAGGACGACTCGGCCATCAAGCACATTATCCTGCTGACCGACGGTGGCGAGTCGAATCAAAACGCCGTCATCGACCTGGCCGGGCGCATCTTCGACAACTACACCATCACCACCTCGGTTGTCGCGGTGGACCGGGCCAACGAGGTGTTTTTGAACGATGTAGCCACTAATGGGCGCGGTACATACGTACTCACCGACCGCCCTTCCAACATCCCCGCCATTTTTACCTCGGAGATGTTCCGCATCACCGACTCATACGTCTACGAGGAGAACTTCGAACCCGAAGTTGTGCTGCCCAGCCACCCCATTCTGGCCGGGATCGGCCCGTTTGATCCTGAACTGCCGTTGAAGGGATACGTCGTCACGGCGGAGAAAGACCCGTTTAACGTCATAATGCGCGGGCCGGAAGGCGATCCCATCCTGGCCGCGTGGCAATATGGCCTGGGACGTTCGGGCGCCTTCACATCCGATGCCACAAACGACCGGTGGGGAGAATACTGGGTTGAATGGGACGACTATGCCCGCTTCTGGACGCAGGTTGTGCAGTGGAGCATTATCGAGGGCAACGTCGTTGGGGAAGGCACATCCGCTGGTTATATTCCCCAGATTGCCGTCATCGAAGAAGGCGACCAGGCGGTGTTGGTGATGGAAGCGTGGGACATGGATGGCGGCTATCAGAACGGCCTGAACCTGAATGCCACCGTGCTGAACGCCCAGGACGTGTCCGAAACATTCGCGCTTGACATGCAGCAGACCGCGCCGGGCCGATACGAAGCCACCTTTTCGCCACAAGACACCGGCACTTACCTCATCAGCATCAAAGACACACCTGACGCCGTTCCAGACGCGCCGCTCCCCCCGCCGTTTATTCACCGCGATAGCTGGGTGCGCGACTATTCTGCCGAGTATCGCCTGAACCTGGATGGCCAGGTGATAGATACCGGTCTGCTAAGCCGCGTGGCAACCATCACCGGGGGACAGGCGGTATCTGCCCAACCCGCCGCCGTATTCGTACATGATCTGGACCAGGCCCGTGCCGCCGATCCCATCTGGTACTATTTCCTGCTGGTGGGCTTGCTGCTGCTGCCGCTGGACGTTGCTGTTCGCCGCCTGGTCCTCACCCGGCGCGATATGGAGCAGGTCCAGCGCTCGATCGCTGGCTGGTTGGGCAGGGACGGGGAATCAACCTACGCCACCAGCACCACCGCTGCGCGCCTGGACAAACTTAAGGATGCCAAAGCCCGCGCCCGACCAACCGCTACTCCCTCGGAGCAGGCCGATGAACCAGCCTCTCACCCTCAGCCAGGTCCTCGCCCGTCACGCCCGCCAACGGTAGACCGCGCGTGGCAGAAAAAACCGGCAGAAGCTGAACGGGGTGGATCGTTGGCTTCCCGCCTGCTAGAATCACGCCAGGCACTCCGCGAAAACGAACAGCGAGAAGACGATTAGCCTATGGCCGAAACTACCGCTTCGATCCCGATCTATATCCTGACCCCAGACAAAAGGGTCGCCGCACCATATCGCGCGAGTTCGCTGGCCGACGCAATTGCCCACGAACCGCAGGGCGTGTATACGGTGGCGCGCACCTACCAAAGCGACCATGCACTGCTGCTGGACGCTCACCTGGACCGGTTGGAACAATCCGCACGGTTGGCAGGCATTCCCTTGCACCTGGACCGGGATCACCTGCGCACTGGGTTGCGGACGCTGCTGCACGAGGCGAACTACGCCGACGCCAAGTTTCGCATTACGGTTCCAGAAACAGCCCCAACTCACATTTACCTGTCGCTCGAACCATTCAGGCCTGTGCCGGATGCAATCCAACAAGTGGGTGCCCACGTCATCACCGTGCCGCTGGTCCGCGAAAACCCGGTTGTGAAAACAACGGCCTGGATGATGGCGCGCCACTCGACAGTTGAGAGCCTGCCCGAGGGGATTTATGAAGGGATCATGCTCAGCGAGGACCAGCGGCTGTTAGAGGGCATGTCAAGCAATTTCTACGGTGTGCTCAATGGGACTCTGTTCACAGCGGGAAATGGTGTGTTGGAGGGTATTACCCGCAAAGCAGTCATCGCCTGTGTGCCGGATGATCTCCCGCTGGAAATGACGGCCTTGCACCGTGACGATATCCTGCACCTGAGCGAGGCCATGCTCACCAGCAGCGGACGTGGGGTGGTCCCGATCACGTCCATCGACGGGCAGCCGGTGGGGTCTGGCAACGTAGGACCGCTGGTGAAGACTATCCGGCAGCGCTACGACGACTGGGCAATGGCCCATATCAAGCCGATCTAGGTCTGCCCGGTTTACATAATCTGGTCATCAATTTCAGCGCTGGTCCTGGTGCAATTGGGCCAGCACTTCCTGTTCCTCCTGCCAGACGGTCGTACTCTGCAAGCGACGCAGCAAGTTATCCAAACGTGGGTAATTGTCGGCATACTCGGCAGCCCACTCCTGGGCAAAATCCCCGCTGCGGATCGCGTCCAGCACCGAGTCCATCTGGCGCGTGAGTTTGACTTCCTTGAAGCGTTCCAGCCGCGAGAGTATGCCATATTGCCCGGTGCGTGAATGCAGTTGCAGGCTGGGTAGCACGCCCATCTCGCTCCATTTCGAGACGATGTAACCCAATTCGCCGGACATATACAGACTCGAAAACACGGCCTCAGCCGGAAATCCCTCGCGGCTCAACACTTCGAGCGCTGTATGCAGCACGCTGTGCAGCGCGGGCAACAGTGCTTGCTGCATAAACAGATCGAGTTCGGCTTCCTGCTGAAACGTCAGCTCAATCGCGCCCCGGTGCAGCGCACCCAATGCTTTGGCTACGGCCAATACCCTGGCCCACGCTTGACCAGAGGCATCCTGGGCGACCGCTACCGCGCAGGGATAGCCCGTGCCCTCCACATATCCATCGCGCACGCCCTCCCCAACAGCCTGCGGAGCGACGAGTACGACGTCTACGAATGGTGGTGGTTCGATGAACCCAAACGCCACATTGTAGCCCGCCGCGAACACCAGGGTATCGCCCGGCGTCAGACCGGCGGCGATATCGTGCAGATAGACTTGCGCGGTGACTTCGTCTGGCAGCAGCAGCAAAACCACATCCGAGCGGACGACGGCGTCTGCAATCGACGTGACCTCGAACCCGTCCTGGTACGCCTGAAAGGAGTAGGTATCGGCCTGGTTACCGATCAACACCGGAAATGCGCTATCCCGCAGGTTAAGCGCCATTGAGCGGCCCATGTTGCCATAACCAATCACGGAAATACGCCGGTTCAACAGCAATCCCAGATCCGCATGTTCATCTCGATATACAACAGCCATAACCCCGTCCTTGCCAGTCATACGTACAAGCGCCAGACCCAAGCATATCCCAACTTGGGTTGGCAATCCACTGCCAATTGGTTATTATGCATTTTGATTGGGATGCAACTCCCCGCCAGACCAATACGTATATTCGATATAGTAGGGGTTGATCAACCAGTCCAATCAACCAGGTAGGGTGCCTATTGTGAGCCAAGACAGTGATGCCCTGTTAGTGCAACAGACGCTGGACGGCGACCAACAAGCCTTTGGCGAGCTGGTGCTGCGCTACGAAAGGGACGTCTTCAACCTGACATATCGTATGCTCAATAACCGGGGCGAAGCGGAAGACGCGGCCCAGGAAGCGTTTTTGCGAGCGTATGCAAACCTGGAACGATATGATATGAACCGGTCGTTTAAAACCTGGTTGTTGTCGATTGCATCCAACCATTGCATCGACCGGCTGCGGCGGCGGCGCTTGACATGGTTATCGCTGGAAGAACCGCTGCCCCCCCATCCTGCGCTGACCAGTGATATTCCGGGGCCGGAAGAAGCCGCACTCACCAACGAGCGGAATGTGTTTGTGCAGGAACTACTCGACAACCTAAGTCCAGATTATCGATTGGCTGTTGTATTGCGGTATTGGTACGATTTTTCGTATGCGGAAATCGCTGAGATGTTAGAGACGACAGAAAGTGCGATAAAAAGCCGCCTATTCCGGGCGCGCCAGGCGCTGGCCAACCAGCTTGACGCCAACCCGGTATCGGCGCTCAACCCCGCGTTGGAGGGTTCTTGATGAGTGATTCGACGAAATATCAGCGCTATATGAACAATGCCCTTGACCGCGACCTGTCGGAGCCAGAGTGGGAAGCGCTGCAAGCACACCTGGCCGAATCGGAGGAAGACGCCGCGCAGTGGGAACAACTCCAGGATGTTGACGAGGTATTGTCCACTACGCCCCAGGTCGATCCGCCGCCTGGCTTTGCCAAGCGGGTGATGGCCGCTATTGCGAGCTTGCACCTGGGCGACTTCGCTTCCCGGCAGTTGGGGGTTGGCATTGCGTTTGGCATGATGGCGGCGGCGTTTTTCATCTTACCCCTGCTGTCGCTGCTGCTCATCGCGCTGCTGCTGATCATCACCGATCCAGGCGCGCTAAACGAGCTGTTCCAAACCGGCACCAGCGGGGCTTCGTATTTTATCAGTGTCTCCAACGACATCGGCGACAACATGGGAGCCATCGATCAGGCACGCCCCGTACTGCTGATCCTGGCCAGCGCCGTCATCCCGCTAGCGTTGTTGTGGGCCTGGTCGGTGCGACACGTCTTCAACAAACAAAAAGTATCCACTAACCAACGGGCTTCACAGCGTTAAGCGAGCCAGTGCTATGCCGTCTACCACACCACACAAACGTTCACACCTGCTGCCGCTGCTGGCACTATTGGTACCCCTGGCACTGGTTTCGGTCGCCTGTGGCGCACCTAGCCGAGATGTTGGCGACTTCAATCTGCGCACAGACTATACGCTGGCCAGCGGCGAGCAACGCAGCAACGACCAGTTGATTATGGCCCAAAACATCGATCTGGAAGCCGGAAGTCAAATCGACGGGGACGCGACCTTGATCGGCAGCGATGTCATACTGGACTCTGAGGTTATCGGCGATGTGGTTGTCATCTCAGACACACTGGCCGTTGGCGAGCGGGCGCTAGTCTACGGTGATCTGGTGATCTGTGTGGAGGACGTTTCGCGCAGCAGCGATGCCCAGATTCGTGGTGACATCAAGGAAGAATGCAGCGAAAGCAGCCGCAGTGGGCTTGGCAGCATCGCGCAATCGGGTTTTGATAACTGGCGCAATGCGCTGCTGTTCCGGGTGGGCAGCACATTCTTTAGCGCGCTGTTTTTCGGGGCACTGGCAGCCTTGGGCGCAGTTGTGATCCCGCGCCCGCTTTATCTAATGTCCAACTCCATCCGCAATGCACCGGGGGTTACCGGCGGAGTCGGGCTATTGACCATGATCGTGGCCGTTGGTCTTAGCGTACTCTACCTGATTTCGCTGCTGTTGATCTTGCCGGTGGTGCTGCTGCCGGTTGTCCTGGTGGCGTGGTTCGTTATTGCGTTGCTAACACTGTTGGGGTGGCTGGCTCTGGCCCAGTTAATCGGGGAATACCTCTTCCGCCGGTTGGACCTGGGCGAACAACCACGCATGATTTCTGCAACGGTTGGTGGGGTGGTGCTGGTGTTTATTGCCCATATCTGGGGAATCTTCTGGTTCACGGCCTGGATTGGCGTGCTGGCGACCATTCTCCTGGCCGCTGTCGGGTTAGGGGCCGTGGTACTCACTCGTGCTGGAACCCAACCGTATCCCCACCTGCAAACCACGTAACGGCCACGGGCGTTCTCCCCACTGGAACGCCCACATTTTTCTCATGAGCACACCTCATTCCTCATCATAAGCCTCGATCAGGCCAATCAAGATTCTGCGCGTAAACTGGTTGATCTGCCGCAGCATTTCCCCCCAGTTCACGGTAGCGCGCGGCATATTGGTCTCAGACAACTGGATAACCGCATCCAGGGGAAAATCGCTGAAGTATAGATAGCCTTGCAGCGCTTTGGAAAGCGATAGCCCCTCCTGGCGCGCCAGGTTGCCGTAAATACGTCCAATGTCGTGCGCTGTTTCCAACCCGCTGCCCCAGGTGGGGTCCGATAGGTGTTTGATCAGGGCATCCATAATGTGCAGCCCTTCCTGGCGCATGGCATCGCGCGATTCCGGGCTAAGCGTCTGATACCAGTCCAGATCGGACAGCTTGCTCTGGCTACTGATGTCCATCCGGGTTCGGCCCAGCGCACTCTGTACCACCACCTGCGCTTCGGTGGGATTGCTCACGCGATTGGATGCCAGCCATTCGTCCAGGTCGGCACGCCGGAAGCGCCGGTGACCGCCAGGCGTGCGCCGAAACGGAAACTCGCCACGCTCAGCCCAGTTCCGGATCGTGGCGGGATGCACACCAATAATGTCTGCTGCTTCCCCCAGACTCACCCACTCTGAACTCTCGCTCATCTCAACTCCTGCTCCCCAATCCCGGTTGTTCTCCTAAGTATACTCGAAATCACCTAGAGCATCTCGACCGGGTCAATGTCGACATACCAGCTATCGGCCAGGTCAATCCCTGCCAGCACCGCCACCGGGTCAAAACTGCGCAGAACCAGATGCCAGCGGTACTGGTTGTTGCGTTTGGAGAAAAAGCATGGGGTCGGACCGATGATCTCGGTAGCCGTGAACCGTCCTTCCTCAATACGGCGTTCCAACAAAGCCGCTGCACGGTGCGCTTCTGTTTCGGCTTTACTCGCCACCTGGTCCTGGAACAGAATCCGTGCCAGCCGTCGAAACGGCGGGTAGCGTTGATCGCGCCGGTAGGCCAGTTCCTGGCGAAAAAATGTCTCGTAGTCATGTTGGGCAGCAGCCTGGATGGCGTAGTGTTCGGGCAGGTAGCTCTGCAGAATCACGCGCCCGCCTAGCACGCCCCGTCCGGCGCGCCCGGCCACCTGGGTCAGTAGCTGGAAGGTACGCTCCCCGGCGCGATAATCGGGCAGGCCCAGCGCGGTATCCGCCGAGATAATGCCCACCAGCGTGACGTGGGGCAGGTCCAACCCTTTGGCGATCATCTGCGTGCCAACCAGTACATCCGCGTCACCCGCGCCGAACGTTCGTAGGATGACCGCGTGGGCATCGCGTCCGGTGGCGGTATCGCGGTCCCAGCGAATGGTGCGCGCCGTCGGAAACTCTTGCTGGACCGCCCCCTCGATCAACTCGGTACCCTGGCCAAAATGCCGGATGCGCTGGCTGCCGCAGTCCGGGCATACGCTGATGTGCCCCTGCGTGAAGCCGCAGTAGTGGCACACCAATGCCTCGCGCGGCCCGTGATAGGTCAACGGCGTGTTGCAGCGGGGGCAGGTCGCGATATAACCACAGTCCCGGCACATGATAAACGTCGCAGTCCCGCGCCGGTTCAGGAACAAAATCGCCTGCTCCCCGCGCGCCAGCACCTCGTTCAACGCCGTGCGCAGCGGTCGGCTGAAAATGCTGCGATTGCCAGAACGTAGTTCCTGGCGCATATCAACCACGCGCACGGTGGGCAGTTCGGCGCTCATGGCTTCGGTCGCGTCGGTGGGATTGTAGCGCGCGGAGGAGGCATTCAAGCGGCGCACTTGTTCCGCGATGCGTTCGCGGTGCGCGATCACGCGGTCTGGAAGCCGCAGCAAATGGTAGTCGCCCCGTTCGGCGCGGAAATACGTCACCAGGTCTGGAGTGGCGCTGCCCAACAGCACCGTCCCGCGCGTAAGGCGCATCAACTCAATCGCCGCGTCGCGCGCATGATAGTAGGGCGGCGAGATGGGCGGCGACTGCTTGTAGCTGTCGTCGTGCTCCTCGTCCAGAATGACCAGGCCCACGTCCGGCAGCGGCGCAAACAGGGCCGACCGCGCGCCGACAATGATGTGAATCTCACCTGCACGCGCCCGCCGCCAGGTGTCGTAGCGTTCGCCGGGTGTGAGGGCGCTGTGAATAACCGAGACCCGACCTGGAAACCGCGCCGCAAACCGCCGCACCGTCTGCGGCGTCAGCGAGATTTCGGGCACCAGGATGATCGCCTGCCGCCCCTGCGCCAGCGCACGCTCCACGGCCCGCATGTAGATTTCCGTCTTGCCGGACCCGGTCACACCATGCAGCAAAAAAACCCCCGACTGTTCCGGCGCAGGGGAGACTTCGCCCCAATGCACGGTATCCATATAGCGGCGAATCTCGCTCCACACGGCTTCCTGGTCAGCCGTGAGCGGCGGCGACAGGGTAGGGACAAATTCGTTGTCAACCAGGGGATCGCGCCAGACTTCTGTTTCGCCCAGTGTGATCAGGCCATCTTCCGCCAAGCGCTGGAGCCGGGCTGCGTCTGCGCCGGTCTGGGCATAAACCTGGCTCACTTCCAGGGCGTCGCCTTCTTCGGCCAGCAAACGGAGCACATCCAGGTAGGGCTGGCCGCCGCGCAAGGTAATGATGCGCTGCTCCGCTTCGGATGCCGGGAGTGCCAGTTCGACCATCGCCGGTTCTTCCCAGCGCCGGACGGTTCCCGCCGCTTCCAGGCGCGCTACAGCGGGCGTATTCAGGTCCGCGAGGGGCAAAGGATGCCCGGCCTGGATTAAACCCTCCAACACGCCTTTTTGCGCCGGAGCGCGGTCGTAGCGCCCCTCAGCCAACTGCTCGCGCAACCGGTCCGTTGGCAGGCAAAGCTCGACCCAGGTGCCTTTAGGTTCGAGCCGCACATCCCCCTCACCAGCCAGTGTTTTGACCGGCCCCTCGTTGATACCTACTGCCAGGCAGACCGCACTTAGCTTCATTCGTCCATCCCGCGCGGCTAGCAGCACCTCCAACACATTCGCACGCCGGGACTCGCGTCCCAGCCGGGTGGCTACATCTGGCAGCAGTTCCGGTGGGATGGCTAGCTGCACAGTTCGAATGGTCTTAGGCTTGAGATCGGATGGCTCAAGCACGGGTTCTTTGCGTACCATGCCGCGCTCGACCAGGCTGGCCATCGCGCTGTACCAGCGGGTGCGGGGCAGCGAGCGCGTAAGCTGCTGTCCGCGCAGGGGACCGCGCCGCGCCAGCAAACTCACGATGCGGTTTTGCGTGGGAGTCAGGTTATCCGATGCCAGGTCGCCATCCAGCAGGGTGTAGAGCATATCGCCGCGTTTGGCCATGCCGGGCGGCAGCATCAGCCACAGGCATGTTCCCGGCGGGGCCAGCGTCTGGTCAGCCAGCCAGCGCGTCAACGCCAACTGCGCGGGCGTGACGACCGGCACCGGGTCCAGCCGCTCCAGCAGCGGTTTGGTCTCAGGAATGGGGGAGGTGGCGTGCAAACCGACCACGATACCAGTCGTGTGCGCCGTGCCAAAACCCACCTTGACCAGGTGTCCCGGCTCGATCTTTCCGGTGAGTTCTGCCGGAATGTGGTAGTGAAAAGTGTTGAAGACCCGGCGGTTGACGGCAACCTCGGCAAACATCGTCGCTCGATAATCTTGAACTAGCTCTCAGCCCGGTAAAACACGGCGGCGCTGTACCCCACTACGCTGCGATAGGTGTGGGTAACGTCGCCGGAGGTGGCATAGTTGATCACCTGGGCACGATCGGCACCTAATTCTTGTGCGGCGATCATCACAGCAGCAATAGCCCCTCGCCCACAGGCGAAACCCTTGCCTTGTTCTTCGGCTTCGATCACGCTGGCTGGTTCATAGGCTTCAATCGCATCCAACACCACCTGGTCCAGCATATTGGCAACATCCTGCGGATAAAAGTGCGACAGGTCGGAAGATGCGACCAGCAGCGCTTTTTTGCCTTCCAACGCATGAACCAAAGCGTGGCCAAGTTGTTGCGCCATCTGCACCGAATGGTCAATCAGAGCCAGCGGCACGAGAGTGAAATCGCCTAGAACACGCTGCAGGAATGGTAGTTCCATTTCCAGCGAGTGTTCCTGGTCATGAAACACGGTCTGAATCTGCACCCGCTGCTGCAGCAGGTAGAGAATGCCCTGGTCCACCGGCACCTGACCCAACGGGGTTTCATAGGCGTCGTGGCCAGTAGTAACGATATCGGCGGCAAAACGATAATGCGATGGCCCAACCAGGGCAACCACTTCCACGTCCAAGCCTTGCAATAGTTTGAAGGCATGGCCCGCTACCGCACCAGAATATTTGATGCCTGCGTGCGGAGCTAGAATGCCCACAATGTCGCCGTTGATGGGGGGGACTTCGGCCCGGGCTATGAATTCGTCAACCGTGTGCGCCAGCCGTCGGGGATCACTCGGATACCAGCCATGGTTGACGATATGCGATGGACGGACATTATGTGGTGTTGGCTGTGTTCCCATAGCGCTATCCTCTGCGATCACACAATTGGATAACCACATTTTAACACAAAGCCAAAAACAAAAGCCGGGACGCGCGCCCGGCTTTTTGGAAGATGAGACAAATTACTTGATGCGCGCCAGCACATCGTCCTCGTTCATGAGCAAGTACGTCTTGCCTTCGTACTTGATCTCGGTGCCGGTGTACTTGGGGAACAGCACGCGATCACCAATCTTCAGATCGGTCACCATTTCTTCATCGTTGCCAACGGCTTCGATGGTTCCCTGCTGCGGCTTTTCCTTCGCCGTCTCTGGCAGCAGCACGCCGCCCGGCGACTGCGTTTCACCTTCAATCGGCAGAACGAGTACCCGCGCACCCAGTGGTTCAATATTCATAGCAGCCATTTATTCTGTCTCCTTACACATGATAACATCCATCCGGACACCGGGAACAATCCGGTGCCCGGTTAAGTACCCATACTACATCCGCACGATAGTCACTCTTAGTCCTGTGCGACAGCGACCTTTACTTTCTCCAGCAGCATCGCTTCGGGCGCGGCCCCTTCGAGAAAGGTCTCGTCGTTGATGACGGTGCGCGGCACACCCATAACTTGGTAACGCTGGCCCAGATGCGGGAATTCGGTCACTTCCACCATATCCGCCGTCACCTTGTCCGAGGCGTAGGCCAGGTTGTGCGCCAACACCACTGCCCGTGGACAATAAGGGCAGGTGGGTGTCACGAAGACCTGCAGGTGCACCGGACTTTCCAGGCTGTCCAGGAACGCCTGTGTCGCCGGTTCCAGGTGCAGATCATTGGACCCGACCAGGATAATCGCTTCCAGCAGCGACGTGAATTCGTAGCCGGATGGAATACCATAGAAGCGAATGCCATAGTCTTGGTCGCCGTCACCCATCACCGCAATCGCGGGGATTTTGTCGATGCCCAGCGACTTCGCCAGTTGCTCGTCGGCGACAAAGTCGTACACATCGACCGTCACCTGGTCCGACAATGCTGCCACTTCTTCCGCAATCTGGCGGGTTTCCTTGCAATAGCCGCACTCAAACTCCTGGGTAAACAAGTGCAGCTTGACCGGTGACGTTACCGCCGCCAACAAGTCGCGCACCTGGTCCTGGGTATCCTTGTCCATCAATGCCATCGGAACTATCCTCTATCCATCTTATGAACGGTACACCCAGTTAGATGCAGCGCCCTGCTGCCGGTTGCGCTGTCTGAGCATCATCATACCCTGAAAAGAAGCCGGTTTCTAACAGAAATTCGTTAGAGCTACGCAGGGAAGCGCCCTCTTGGTTATAATGGGGATGTTGACTGCTACGATACACGGATAAACAAGGACAGATATGAGTCAGGTAACGATCAAGTGGGTGGAAAAATTGCAGTTCGTGGGAACGGACAGCACCAAACATTCGGTGGTCCTCTCCGCGCCTAACGAAGAAAACGGGACTGGTATGAAACCCGGCGAACTGCTGCTGGTGTCGCTGGGAAGTTGCACAGCTTACGATGTGGCCAACATTCTGCAGAAACAGCGCAAACAACTGCATGACCTGCGTATCGAGGTTAGCAGCAAAAGCCAGGAACACTCCCCCTGGGCCTACACCCACATTCACCTGCACTACATTGTGGTGGGTGAGGGCATTTCTGAGCGCGATGTCGCCAAAGCCATCCACCTTTCGCACGAAAAATACTGCTCAGTGTCGGCGACACTGCGCGCCGCTGTCGAGATCACACACGACTACAAAGTGTTACAGCCAGGCGAAACTCCAGGCCAACTGAACTAAGGATAAATCACCGTGGATTTTATTGAGAACTTGCTGGGAATTGAGCGTACAGATAGTGTCACCGATTTAGTTCAAAACTTGTGGCGCTGGATTCTAGGCTGCGGATGCTTGATCGTGATCGCAATCGGCGGCCTCATCGCGCTGCTCGTCGGTGGCGTGATCAGTTTTGGCGATCAAGCCGTCGTAGTCATCATCGTGATCGGCGCCATCATCGCCGCCGTGTTTTCGCTGATCCGAAGCAGCATCGGCGGCAGAGAATACTAAACACCAGAGGCACGTGGATCAGTCCGCAGCAGACCCGCTAACCAGAATCTCCCTCCCCGGATGGTGCGGGCTGTTCGTCGCTGGATGCCAGTTCATCTTCACCGAGCATTTCGAGAATCGCCTGTCCGGTGATGAAGACGCGCCGCAAGCCGGGTGGCTGGCTGGCGCGTAATGTACCGGCGGCCAGCATTCGTTTGACCGTGCTCAGGCTGACATTCAATATTTCGGCTACTTCCATTCGTGAATATACGCGGGTGGGGACAATCGGGGGACGTTCGGTGTGGTGTTTGCTCATCACTACTGCCTTTCGTCTGTCCGGCGCTATGGAAAAGGCTGTTGCAGCCATTGTAACGGATCAACCGGCACCCCGCTGACCCACATCTCCCAGTGCAGGTGTGGGCCGGTGGAACGCCCCGTCGACCCAATTGTACCAATCACCTGCCCACCCGTCACAACATCGCCCACCGCCACGTAGATTTCGTTTTGGTGCCAGTAGCCGGTGTATACACCCCAGCCATGATCGATGATGGTGGCGTTGCCGCGCACCGGCAGGTTTTCGGCCACGACCACAACCCCCGCCGCCGGAGCCAACACCGGTGCACCCGTCGCCCCGCCAAAATCCACGCCGCTGTGATAGGTATCCAGCACGCCACCGTTATACAGCCGCCGCGTGCCAAAATAGGACGTGATCGCCCCGTCAGATGGCAAGCTTACCACGCCAGAAAAATAGCGCTGCGCCGTGAAGCCGGACATCTTCATCGTGACATAATCCGTTTCCGGCTCGATGACCACGGGTTGCAGCAAGTCCTGCATTTCGGTGGCGAGCGAGATTCCCTCCGCGCCGTAATCTCCGTCATCGATGCGGATGCGCAGCTCGAACGAGGTGCGCACGTCCCCCGCACTGGTTACGGTGAGCAGCATCGGATAGGTACCACTCTCGGCAAAGGTGTGAATGCCAAACATAGCATAGTGTTGGGTCGCGTCCTGGGTCATCACCTGCAGCGGGTAGCCCATGAACATACCCGTCATCGTCGCGGGGGTGGCGGTCTGGAGGTGAATGCTCAGCGTCTGACCCTGAATCGACGGCACCGGTGTGAGTTGGCACGCGATCACCGGGTAGGGCAGGTCATACACGCGCGTGGCGCGGTTTCCGCCCGGAATCCACAACCGCTGGCCCACGAAAACGGGTGAGGACGGGCTCAGATCATTCAGTTGGGCCAATGCACCGGCAGCGACGTTGTAGCGCAGCGCCACCCGCCCCAGTGTATCGCCGGCACGAACCGCGTACACGGCTTGTGGCACTGCTGTAGGATTGCCCTGAGGAACGACGATTTCTTGACCCACATAAAACGGCACCGGCAGAAACATATTGTTGGCAGCCGCCAGCATTGTGGGAGTTACCCCATATTGGCGCGCGAGCGATTCCACGCTATCGCCCGGCTGAACTATATACGGGATTACACTGGTTGGGACTGGAGCCAGCGCAACAGGGCCGGTAGTTGCCTCGGAACCGGGAATGATCAACTGCTGGCCGATGGAGATATAGCGCACGTCGGCAATGCCGTTGGCTGCGGCGATGGCATCAACGGTGGTGCCATATTGCAGCGCAATGCTGTAGAGCGTTTCATTGGCCTGAACGATGTGCATCGTTGGTTGGGAAGGATCCCCGCTGCCGCCTTGTGCCGCAAGTGGGCGTGCGGTGCCCACAGCCAGCACGAGTAACAGGGTCATAAAACATAGGCGAAGGGAGCGAAGCATTACCCTGGGCTTATCCCACAGCATCGTTTGCATTGCCAGCGTTATTCTCTTCGCCCGGCACCTCGGCATCATCCGGCGGCGTGGTGTCGGCGGGTGGATTGACCTCATCGGGTTCCGCTGGCGGCTCTTGACCGTCACCTGTTTCGGACCCCGTTTCGTCGCCTGTTTCGTTGCCACTCTCAGCATCCGATTGTGGTCCATCAGGAGAGGGAGTCTCGCCAGGCGGGTCATCTGGCAAAGTTTTATACGTTTCGAGCGCCGCCTCGATCTCGCCCAACTCGCCAATTAGCGAATCGAGTTCGGCTAAAGACGGGACAGCGGCTTCGTTATCAGCGCAGATTTCGCGCCAATTGAAGATGTGACTCCATAGCACTCCAACGATGGCATCCATGTGATTAAACTCGGCGGCGAGATCGGCATACTGCTGTTGCTCAGCCGTCATCTCACCCATCGAACTAAGCTGATTGTATGATGCTTCGCAAACAACGTCGCCCGTTTCTTCATAGTGAGCAAGTTCCTGGCGCAGATTTACAGCATCCGTCTGCACCTGGCCCAACCGCTCCTCCAGCAACGCGATAAACTCGCCGCGCGGCGTGATCTCTTCCTCATCTGATGCTTCGCTATCGTCATCGTCAAGCAGAAACATCACAGCACCATTGGCCGCCAGCGACCCGACCAACACGACTGTTAACACAATCAGAAGCACGTTCAAGACGCGATTACTGATCGGGAATCCGCCTCCCCGGCGACCCGTATGCTGCGCTTTGAACTCGGCCAACGCCCGCTGCGCAGTCTTGCGAACACGTTCGTCTTTATCCTGGTATGCCTCACGCAGCAGCGGCAACATCTGCGGATCGCGTGCATCAGCCATCAGGCGGCAAGCCTTGAGCCGTGCATTCGGGTCTGGGTCTTTCAGCAATCTTGCCAAAGCGTCTAATTCGGCCTTGCCCATCAAATACCTCGCTCAAGATGATGTGGTGCCTGTACCTAACATCAAACCATCGGCATTCCAGCCGTCGTTTGCATCATCAGCAACAGCTCAGGACTCTCACTGTGCGCATTATGTACGGTTAGCAGTCGTACTCTGAACTGCCCGATCTCGCCATAATCGGTGTCGAAAGCGTAGACCGCATCAGGGTCGGTGGTCCATTTGACCAATGCGTCCGTCAATGTGGTATCTTGTGCCTGCGACGCAAGCTCGATGGCCGTCAATGACACCTCAGGATCGCCAAACAAGCTTTGAAGATAATCCTTCGCCAGTGGATTGGCTTCGCGCAGAATGCCTGATGCATCAAAGATCATCATCGCCGCCGGTATGCTGGACATCACGCCATAGAAGTAGGTTTGAGATATTTCAAGCTGTTGTTCTAGGCGTGCTTTGGCGATGGCGATAGCCATTTGAGGAGCCAAAAACTCGCCAATCATCTGGTCCCGGTCGGTATAAACCCGGCCTGGTGATGTTTCGTTGGCGTTCAACACCCCAACCAACATTCCGTTATAAATCAAAGGCACGCTCATGCTGGCATAATATGGCATGTCCTCAAAGTCGGCGGCGCGGCCATTCCATACCCGGTAATTGCTGATGCGCATGGGTTGCAGCGTTTGCATCACGCGCCCGGCCATCCCTTCACCGATACGCAGATGACGCCCGCGCACGGCTTGCCCGGCTCCGGCCACGGCCTCGACCCGCAGCCGGTCGGAGCCAATGACGGCCAACACCACAATCACGTCGGTGCGCATCATCTGGCGCGCGCTTTCCGCCACCGCAGACAGCATGTCTGTATACGCCCGTTCGCTGCTGATCGCCTGCGAAATCTCGTTCAGCCGGCGCAGCCAAACCATCTGCGAGGTGCGGGGATCAAACTCGAACTGCAGCACCAGGTGATAGCCCAACAGCCCGCTGACGATCCCGCCCATGAGCGTGGTAATGCCCAGGGCGCGCACTTCACTAAACAAGAGCGATATCATCTCGGTCAGCGTGATCACGACAACCGCACTCAAAACCAATGGGGCGTCGATACGGCGGCGGTAGAACCAGGCGGTACCCAATGCCGTGATCACGTAGGCCAACCCCACTAGGGCCAACACTTCCCCCGTCGCGGTATACGGGCTGCCGAACAGGTCCTCTTCAAACGGAGCGGGTACATCCAGCACATCGTGCCGCCAGAAAACGGGCTGCAGCAGCACCAAGCCAACCACGCCCGCCCGGCTGATGACGACCCACGCCGCGCGCATCATGTCTGCGGCGTGCAGCACCAGGGCCAGCGAGGTCAGAACTACCAGTCCGAACCCGATCAGCGTGATCGTCAGCAGATCTTCGACCAGCTTATCTGATATGTCGGCCAGCAATCCAAACTGCGTCAGGAATACGCCACTCTGCAACAGGGCCAGGCTAGCCAGGAATTGTATCAAGGCGCGTCCAATGCTGGTGCGCCGGTATTGCCACAGCACCAACAGCAGCACACTGAGCGTAAACACCAGCGCCACGATAGTCAACAGAATGGAGAAAAACACCGCTGCTGTCATTGCTCAGCTTCAACAACCGTAAACTGGCAGTCGCCCTCAAGGCTTTCGGTGATTTGTCCTGGCCCGAATTCTTCCGCCGGTCCAAACCACGCCTCACCGTCCCACACTGGTCTTTCCCAGGTCAGTGAATATGTGATGTCGTATTCACCCGCTGGCAGGTTCTCAATGGGATAGTTCCAATAGACAAACCATTCACTGGATCTGTTCGGATTCTGGATCGTGTCGGAGGCATAGCTCCGCCAGTTGGACAGCACACTCCCGTTCAACTCGATCTCATAGGTTGCATAGGCCAGGTGATCGTCCATCAAACCAGGATCGTCAACAACATACCAACTCCACCAGACATATATCCGGTCACTCGTTGTCACTTCCGGCACTTCGACTTCTGCCGCCGGTCGGTTTCGCGCTAGCCCCTGGTTACAGTCGGCCAATATTCTGAGTTCACCAGGCTGTGGCGTAGGAAAGGGTGTATAAACAGCGGCTGGCGCGGTTTCTGTGGCGGTGTCCTCGTCAACTTCAACCGCCACTGACGCGAAGTCGGTCCGCACCAACTCGGCGCACATCCACCCCTCCACAATCGTTGGTGTGGGGGTCTCGCTCTCTTCGTCTGCGGTTTCTTCCGCCGCGGAAACATCAAAATCAAGGTAGTACACCAGGAACCATTCGCTGCAGTTCGTGGGCGAACTTGCAGATGTAAAGTCAAACGTTGCCGCGTCTAACACCCCAAAATAACCGTTTGACGGCACCGACCCAACAATCTCGCCGTCGGCATCGCGCACGTTAACCCGCGAAGCAGAGATGCTCTGACCTTCGAATGTCGGGGATGGCGTCGGCGAGAGCGTGTTGGTCGGTGTTGGCGGGATAGGTGTATTGGATGCCATCAAAGTAGCAGATGGCTCCAGGGTTGCGCTGGGTGGCAGCGTCGCCGTGAATCTCATGGTATCAGTGATAATCGGCATCACGGTCCAGGTCGGCATACTGCCCCCCTCGTCACCACTCGGGAGTGGTTGATTGGGGGAGGGTGTTCCTATATTCTCGTTCCCCGTACCAGACACCGGAGCTTGATCAGCGACTTGACCAACAGTATCTGCATCATCCTGAGGAGTGGAAACCGAGCCATTGGTTGATTCACAGGCGGCCAACAATAACACCACACCCAGCAATAACCAGACGCCCCGCCCTGGACGTTTAAGCATACTGTTTCCCTCCCAATTAACTTTCATTGGCACTGTTCAGCTTAACAGCAATTTGGCCTGGGCACAACTAGACCCAGATCGTATCGACCGTTCTTTCCGGAACAATATATAATTGGCACTAAACCAACCCAACCAAAACACCAACGAGACGCATAAGAAACCCGCCACATACATCGCGGCGGGCCACGGCTCGAGAAACAATACTGGTTAGGATAAATGAGATGGGTTATGAGATGGCTGCTCCACAGTTGCCCCCGGCTGGCGACCCACACGCAGCAGCAGCCGCACCCGGTCAATCAGGCTGTTGGCAATGTATGGTTTGGTAACGTAGCCATCGGCACCCTGGTCCAGCCCTTGCCGAATGGTGTTCGGATCAGCTTTAGCCGACAAAATCAAAATCGGCATCGTCTCGAAGCGGGGCTGGGCGCGAATCTGGCGCAATATCTCCAGGCCATCCACATCTGGCAGCATCAAGTCCAAAACGACCATATCGGGGGTCTCATCCTGCAAAAACGCCAGAGCTTCCTGGCCGTGCGAAAAAGCGTGTGCTTCTGCACCAATGCGGCGCAGCAACATACTGATTAGCTTGAGCAATTCGTGGTCATCATCGACAACAACGATCTTAGGGGCTGTGCTAGTAAGAGCCTCGCTCACCTCATATACCTCATCTAAATACTTGAATTGCAGTTAGCAAGTCCATGTCTTACTGAAAAAACGCTGCGCCACAAGGTGTTCTTACTGTTTTACACCCACCACGTTCTCAAAGCAAGTTTTCACTCGATTTTATCACCAGTTCCCGCCGTTCACGATATATTCATACTCAAACTCGAACTACACGTCTATCACCCGCATCTAAAGGATTGGCGGCGTGTTTTCAGTA